>JAGUVP010000213.1 GCA_020062805.1 Candidatus Bipolaricaulis sp. | reverse complement strand
CTTCCAGGCGTAGAGCGAAGGGATCACCAGACGCAGCGGATGGCCGTGCTCGGGGAGTAAGGGAACGCCGTTCATCCGGTGGGCGAGGAGGCTCGAGGCATCCTGGAACTGGGCATAGGGCACGTTGGTCGTGTAGCCCTCGCGGCCGTGGGCCATCACCCAAACCACGTCCGGGCAGGGGCAGACGCGATCGACAATCTCCCGGGGGCGAACCCCCTCCCAGCGCACCCCTGGTACGCTCCAGCCCGTCACACAGTGAAAGTCCGCCTCCACCATCGCCTGCGGCAGCCGGAGGAGTTCGTCCCACGAGATCTCGCAGGGGCGCTCGACCGCGCCGAACAGATGCAGTCGAAAGCGGGATGGATCGACGTCTGGAACCGGGCCGATGTCGTAGGGAACAGGCGCCTCGATCCACCGCTGGCCAACCGGGAGCGATCCGGGCACCATAGTGCATACGGTAGCCCTTCCTTGTCTCCATGGCAAGCGGGCCACACCGCGGCCGATCCTGACCTGTAGCAGAAAGGACACATCACCATGCGGTACCGTGAGAACATCGTGTGGATTGACCTCGAGACCACAGGGCTCGACCCAGAAACGAGCGTCATCCTCGAAATCGCCGCCATCATCACCGACAAGCACCTGAACCAGCTCGCGCAGACTTCGCTCGTGGTGCATCACCCCAACAACGCCTTGGTGGATCTGGACGAGTGGGTGCAGACCCAGCATCAGGGGTCGGGGCTGCTCGAGGAAGTGCGCCGCTCGGCCCTCACCCTGGCCAAGGCCGAGGCGACGGTCCTCGAACTCGTGGCCTCCCACTGCCCGCCGCGGACGTGCCCGCTCGCGGGGAGTTCGGTGTGCTTCGACCGCCGGTTCCTGATGCGCCACATGCCCAAGCTCGACGCGCACCTCAGCTACCGCCAGGTGGACGTGAGCTCGCTCAAGGAACTCGTCAAGCGGTGGTACCCGGACAAAGCGCCCACCAACGGCTCCGGAGCCAAGCACCGTGCTCTCCCCGACATTCTGGAATCGATCGAGGAACTCCGCTACTACCGGAAGACCGTGTTCGTCCCCCCTCCAGGGCCGATCCAGCTTCCCCCGGGCTAGATTTCGACGAGATCCAGGTCGCGGGCCGAGCGGACCGTCTTCCCGGAATGGAGCACCGCCACCCGCCGGATGCTGTCCCCGTAGGCACGCGAGGTGAACAGGGTCAGGCAGCGGTCGCCGTAGAGGAACGTCGGGGCGGCAGGCTGATGGGAGCGAACCAACACCTGGATACCCAACCGGGAAGCCACCGCTGCAAAGTAGTCCGCGCCGAAGGTTGGACGGCCGGACGTGCCCGACCCAAACGCATGCCCAGGGGTATCCATCCAGTCCCCCCACGTGATCGCCCGCCATTCGGTAGAGCCAAGCTCGACGCACGCAAGGTCGGCCACGTTCTCCACATCCGGCAGCGCCCCGTGGAGGGCGAGGATGCCTGCCGGGTGGTGGGCGGCGAACGGGAGCCCCAGAAGCGCGTTCCCCAGGACCTCCTCGTCGCTTGAGGAGAGCCCCTGCCAGAAGTCGGCGGGCAAGAACGGTCTCGCAGCCCATGCCTCGTGGTTCCCCATGAGGAGGTGCACGTGGTCCGGGTGGGCGAGTTTCGCCTCAAGGAGGAGCGTCAGGTTGCCCAACGACTCCGGCCCTCGATCCACATAGTCCCCTAGGAACACGAGGACGTGCTCTCCGGGAGGGAACCGTTCCAGCACACGCACGGTCGCGTCGCGATCTCCGTGGGTGTCGCCCACGAACACCGTGGTCTCGTCCCGCGGAAGAGCGATGAGCCGTTCTCTTTGGCCAAACAGCTCGGCTGACCACGCCAGGGCTCGACTCAGCTCCATCTTCTCCACCCTAGCCGGAGCGGCTCCCGGGATCAACGTCCCTCGATCCTTGGGATGCTCCGCGGCTCAGACTCTCGGCGAGCCGGTCCATCGCGCTGAGAGGAAGCGCCTCTCCGCGCACCCGGGGATCGAGGCCAACCTCGGTCAGGATCCGGCCCACCTCTTCTGCGGGGAACTGCCCAAGGAGAGCGCGGCGAAGGGTCTTGCGCCGACCGGAGAAGATGAGGGCGAGCGTCTGCTCGAACGCTGGTTCCGGCGCCGTGATCCGCGGTTGGGTGAGCTTCCGGAGCCGGATCAGCGCCGAGTCCACCTCTGGCGGAGGGAAGAACACGGTGCGGGGCACCTTGCGCGCCACCTCGACGTCGAAGTAGCCCCGCAGATGCACCCCCAGTCGGCTCGCCTCCGGG
>JAGUVP010000271.1 GCA_020062805.1 Candidatus Bipolaricaulis sp. | reverse complement strand
CCACCGTCGGCTTCACGGGGAGCTCCTTCGCCCGGTACTCCGGGTCCAGCCCGGCCAGGGCGTCTTGGGCGAGGGGTGACGTGGGGAGGCTCGCGTAGTACGCGCCCACGAGGAGGTCGCCGGCTCCCAGGACGTACACCATCCAGCTCGCCCCGCTGTGGAGGGACACGACCCGCGTCACCGCCGGGGGAAGGACGACCTCCCGCCCTACCTGATCCACAACCACGCCGCTGCCCAACAGGGGGATCGAAACCAAGCCCAGGAGAAGGATCACGCGCCCGATCATGGGCCGATGATACCCGCCAGTTCCTCCTCGTTGAGCTCGACCCCGTAGAAGTCGCGGTAGAACCGGGTGGTGTACTCCGCAAGCGTCTGCGAAAGCGCGCCCGGGTGGAGCAGCTCGGCGAGCCAGACGATGCCGAGCGCCGACTCGGGAATCGGGTTGTCCCACGCGAACAGGAGCTGGGGCATCTTGTAGACGCGCCCCGTCTTCACCGCGCGGATCCCCTGGAAGACGGGATCGTCCAGGTAGCTCGCCGGCGTCGCCGTTCCGTACGACGCGATAACGATGACGTCGGGATCCCAAAGGAGGACCTGCTCCGGGCTCACGTTCTGCCACGACGCCCCCGCGAGGGCGCGGGTCGCCGGTTCGCCTCCGGCGAGGGCGATGAGCTGGGCTTGGTACATCCCCGCCCCGGCCACACGCAGCGCCTCCGTGCCCACGGAGAGAACGCGGGGTGGTGTGGCTTCGGCAGGAATGACGCGACGAACCTCGGCCAGCACCTCGTCGAAGAAAGCGACCAGCCGGCGGGCCTCACCCTGGCGACCGAGGATCTCGCCCGTGAGTTCCGTCGCCTCGCGCACGGCGTCAAAGGTCTCCGCGGCGTAGACCACCGTGGGGATCCCCACGTCGGCGAGGATCTCCGCGAGCTTCAGGTGACGGATCCCGGCCACCACGAGCTCCGCGCGGAGCGCGACCACGGTTTCTGCCGTGACATCGCCGGGGAACCCCTTGCTCTCCCATTGCGGATCGAGGCGACCCATCACCCCCCGGGCGTGGGGCGAATCGGGGAGCCCCAGGTACCGCGCCCCCACCACGAGATCCCCCACGCCGAGGGCGTACAGGTAGGCTGTGGTCACCCCGAACACGCTCACCACACGTGCCGGCGATTCGGGAACGGTTACAGTGCGCCCTGCTTGGTCCACCACCGTCCCACCGACCGCCCACGCGCCAAACGCAAACGCAAGTGCCATGCTTACGATTCCTCGCATAGGTCCTCCTTCGTCTCGCACAAGGCCGCCAGCTCCGTCAGCCAGCGCAGGCCCCCTTCTACCTGGGACAGCCGCAGCCGGCGCACCGCCTCGCGGTACGCATCGCCGCTCGTATCCTGTTCGCTGAGGCACTTCCGGCGACGTTCCAGAGCCGCGCGTTCCTGGTCGACGTAAGCGGGCAGTTCCCCCGGAGCGAACCGGGTCAGGAAGTACAGCCGGACGAGGTACGACCCTCGCGCCCGTCGGTTCGAAGCTCGGCCTGAGAGCAGCCACGTCCAGAACCGTTCTTCCCCCGCTGGGGTGAGGGCGTACACCCGGCGCGGCGGTCCGTCCGCGGCCTCCTCCGATGCACCCGCAACGTACCCACCTTCCTCCAAGCGGCGCAGCCACGCGTAGAGTTGGCTCGAGGCCACCCGCCACGCCGGACCCAGTTCATCGCGGACCCGCGCCCGCAGGTCGTAGCCGTGGGCTGGCCCCATCTTCAGCATCCCCAAGACCAGTTCTTCCATGGTGGTCACTATTCCAAGTTGGACTAGACGACTAAGGCTACCCCATCCCCAGCACCCCATCCACGTGCCGAGACAATCCGCAACCGCGGAAAGGCCGTCGCAGACAAACTGCGACGCTACCCAAACCACGGTGCGGTCGTCGGACACAGGGTCCGCCGCTGCGGGAGGCTCCGAATGGCCGTCGCACACAAGGTGCGACGCTACGGAGTCATGGTGGTGCAGCGTCGGGGCTTGTCCCCGACGGCAGTGCGCATCGCTCCAACTAGTCCCCTAACAGCCTGTGTGAGAACTCGCCGCGGAGCCTTCGTCCACGCGGAGAAGACCGGATCCCCGCGGCAAGAACCGTTGTCCGTCCTCCGTGGACCGGAACATGGTGGTACGGACTGCGGATCGCGGACGACGAATCACGAGCCCCTTGTGCCGAAGGCCCGCGTGCCGGAGGTCCGCGGACCACGGGACTCCCCCACAGGCTGCTAGCGGCGAACGCGCCTCCTTGGCCCGAAGCAGGAAATGCGAAAGGGGCGGTGTGCGGCGCCAGGCGGGGCGCACGGCGTCAGGGGATCGCGCGCCGCTCCGGGGCGGTAAGATCCGTAAGAAGGCTCAGCTACGGGGTCTCCGATCGGACGATGAAGGGGGGCCGATGGTGAATGGCTCGATGACGGAGTTCACGGTTCAGGGGTTCCTGGCGGCGGTGGCGTCGAACGAACCCGTGCCGGGCGGCGGCGCGGTGGCCGCCGTTGCCGGAGCAGCCGCAACGGCGCT
>JAGUVP010000004.1 GCA_020062805.1 Candidatus Bipolaricaulis sp. | reverse complement strand
TGGCCATGGGCACGTCTCGGAGGTGCAGAGGTGATCGAGCCTCCAGTAGCGACGATCGAATTCGGTTCGGGTGTCTGCGCCACAGAACGGGCACTTCGTGAGCACCCGGTAGCGAGCCGGCATCGTGTCGTCGTTGGGGTCCGCGTCCCCTGGTTTGGGGTCGAGCGGGATCCGGTTCGGTGTGGCGGCGCCCCCGACCAGGAACCCCAGTGAGAACTGATCGCCTGGGAGCTCGTGTCGGCGACGGACGAGTTCGGCGGCGGCGAGGGCGTCGGCGAAGCGTTGCGTTTGTTGGAGCGACAGCATTCGGAGCGGAAAGCGGCTCCATGCGGTCGTTCCGGACAGCTTGCCGGTCATTCGGTCGAGGAACGCGGCGGTGAGCAGCAAGCCGAGATAGGTCTCGGTCTTCCCGCCACCGGTGGCGAACCACACGATGTCCGCGGTGCCGGAGTCGGCATCGGGGTCGCGAACGGCGGTGAGGTTGGCCAGCAGGAACCCGAACTGGAACGGGCGCCACGAGTCGTACCGCTGACGCCGTGCTGCGAGCAGGGCCATTGCCTCGTTCATCATGCAGAACGCTCGGGCGATCTCAGCGTCCTCGGTGAGTAGCTTCAGCCCTCGGCCGATCCGGTCGACCTCCTCCCAGAAGTCGTCGGCCGCCTTCGTGGCCTCTTTCTGCATGGCCGGAGTCCATGCCTCCGAGGCGGCTCTGCCGGCGAGTGCCGCTTCGGACCAGCGGCTGCGACCCCACTCGGCCAGTGCGTCGTGGAGTCGTGTCGCTGCCGGCACAGGGTCAGCGGCGAGTTCAGCGAAGCGGAGATCCGGCGATGCGCTGGCAGAGTTCCAGTACTGCGGTCGTCCCCGATCGACGGCAGGGAGATCGACGGTGCGGATGGAGTCGCCCTCGACCGAGACGCCGCCGTTGATGCCGTAGGCAGGCACACGCCGGTCGAACCGGAAGGATTCGGGCAGGGCATCGAGCAGGAATGGCTGGGTGGTGAGGCCACGAACCTCGAGGTCGCACTCGTAGATGTTCGGATCTGCGTCCCCGCCGGGATTCTTCGGCCCGCAGTTCACCAACGTGAAGGTCAGCTCACGGTGCCCGTCGGTGGTGTTCCGCAGCTCGATGTCGACCCGAGCTCGTTGCGGCGCTGGAGGACTTGCCGTAGCGACAGCTCGAGCGATTGCTTCCTCACCGATCTCTGTCTGGCCGGGCCGCAACGTCGAGAGATCCACCGAGAACGGCAGCGGCGTGACGGGGGTCTTGTGCCAGGGACTCAAGCGGTCGGCGCGATTCCAGATGGCAAAACGGACGGTGACTTCGCAACTGGTGGGCGCATCGGGCGCCAGCAGGAGGCGGAAGCCGGTAGCGCAGGGGTCGAGCCGCTCACCCCGCTCACCGAGACGGTTGTCCACTACAGCGTCTTCAGGGGCAAGGCAGCCGAGCCAGAAGACACCACTGGGAGCGCTCTCCAGCTCGACGCGGCCCTCGCCCCGGGCGTTGACCCGGATGCGCTCGACGAGGTGGTCGATGAATCGGCTACAGGCTTCGATGTGGTCGGTGGCGGTCACCAGTAATCCTTGAGTTGTTTGCGTTCTTCTGACGCTTGGAGCTTCTTCAGCGCCTTCACCTGTACCTGCCGGATGCGTTCTCGCGTCAGGCCGAAGTCCTCACCGATCTCTTCGAGAGTCTCAGGCGAGTGATCATCGAGCCCGAACCTCCGTCGGACCACCTCTTGCTCACGACTGGTGAGACGCCCAAGGAGCTTCTCGATGAGTTCGTTTCGTTCTTGGTCGAGGGCGGCTGACTCGGGCCCAGGTGTGCGGTCGGCAAGAAACTCGCCCAGGGTGGTCGAGTCGTCTTCGCCGACGGGCAGGTCGAGCGACAACACATCGGACGTTGCGTCGAGATCGAGCAAGAACTGGACCTTCTCGGCCGGCATCAGGAGGTGTTCGGCCAGGACAGCGGTCGTCGGCTGGATCCCGTCGACGGCGAGCGCTCGGGCGGTCCTCCGGACGCGCAGCACGCTGTCGT
>JAGUVP010000080.1 GCA_020062805.1 Candidatus Bipolaricaulis sp. | reverse complement strand
GGGGAACGGGGGCAACGGTGATTGGAACCGTCCTCCTTATCGCCGGGTTGGCCCTCCTGTTCCTGGGCGGGGTGGGGCTGCTGCGCTTCCGCGGACCGTACGAGCGGCTCCAAGCCTCGGGGGTAGGCGACATCGGGGGAGCGGTCCTGTTTCTGGTGGGGTTGGTCGTGCGCTTGGGTTGGGAGGCGACCGGGGGGATACTCGTCGCCCTGACCGTGTTCTTCGTGTTTACGGGGCCTCTCTCGACCCACGCCATCGCCAAGGGCGCGTTTGTGCGCGGCGAGCGCCCCCACGAGGAGTGAGGCGGTATGGGCGCAATCCTCTTCTCGGCGCTGACCCTGGCCCTTGCCGTGTTCGCCCTCACCCAGCGCCGGCTTCTGTGGGGGGTGATCGGGGTCGGCGCGCACTCGCTGGCGCTGGCCGGTGTGTACCTGTTCCTCGCCGCTCCCGACGTCGCCCTCACCCAAGCCGCGATCGGGTTCGGCCTCGTCACGTTCATCTACCTCCTCGCGTTGCGCCGCACGGGAAAGCTGACCGTGGTGGCCGTAGAAACGCCGCCCCTTCTCCACCAGGAGGGGCAGCGGGTGGCGGGGTTGGAGTGGGAGATCCTGTCCCGGTTCGGCCGGCACCTCCACCAGGACGTCGAGGTGCTGTGGGTGACGCGAGCGGAGATCCCACGCCTCCTCCGCGCAGGTGAGGCCGACATCGGAGCGGGAGGGTTTCTCCCACGGTCGGAAGACAGAGTCCTTATCTCCCGCCCCCTCGTGCCGACACGGATAGTCACCGTGCGCTGCGCCCCAGGACCCCTCGGGGCGGTGGCCGGAGACCGGGGTGAAGACCACCTCCCTGCTGACAGAGCGACGTACGAGGACCACAGGGAGCTGGCTTCCGCTCTCGGCGCGGGCGAGGTCGGCGGGGCGGTGGCCGATCTGCTCCACGTTCGGCAGTGGATCCTCAGCGGTGAGATCCCACCCGTCGAGACCACGGACCACGAGGAAACTTCGTTCCGATTGGCAGTCGCCCCGGGTGAGGAGGACGTCCACCAGGCGCTGGACGCGTTCCTTGCCAAACTGGAGGCGAACGGGGAGCTGGCCCAACTGGTGCGGAGGTACGTCGGATGAAGGCCCTGGCCGCGCTCTCTCTGCTGGTGCTGATGGGTCTGCTCGCCGTCGGGGTGAGCGGGGTGTTCCCGCGGCCCGCGGTTCCACCCGCGGAAGACGTGGCCGCGGAATGGGGAGCGAAGAACGTGGTCGCAGCGATCGTGCTCGGTGTCCGGCTGTGGGACACGTTGTTCGAGATCCTCGTCTACGCGATGACGATGGTCGGGGTGAAGCTCGGGCTGCGCCTCCTGCGCTGGGAGCACGCGATTCCACCGGTCCGCGAGACCCCGCTCCTGCGGCGGTCGGCCGACCTTCTTCTCGGCCCCATCGTGGTGTTCGCCCTTTACGTAGCAGTGAGCGGACACCTCGGCCCGGGCGGCGGGTTCCCAGCGGGGGCGATCCTGGGGACGGCGCTCCTGCTCCTGGCGTTGGCCAAGGGTGTAGAGCGGTTGAGCGCGGAGATCCACGAGCCCTCCCTGGAGTGGGCCGAGTACGGGGCGATCGTGGCCATCCTCGCCGTGGCCGGGGGCCTGCTTCTCGTGGGCGTCCGCGGGAGCGGATACCTGATCGCAGCGAACGTCCTCATCGCCCTCGAGGTGGGAATCGGCGCCTGGGTGGTGCTTCACCGGTTCGCGAGTTCGCGGGGGGAGGTGTAACGTGGAAGGTTTGGCAGCGGTAGCGCTGGCGATCGCCTTGGCGGGGTTGGGGTTCTGGAACCTCATCGTGCGACGGAACCTCATTTGGAAGCTTCTCGGTCTGAATGTGGCCGCGAGCGGGGCGATTCTGTTCCTCGTTGCGCTCGCCCATCGGCCGGGAGCGCGGCCGCCGATCATCGGTCTCGGGCCGGGCCCGTCCGCCGATCCGCTGCCCCACGCCCTGGTTCTGACCGCGATCGTGATCGATTTTGCAACGTTGGCGCTGGCCCTCGTGTACGTGATTTTTCTCACCGAACACCGCCACACCCAGGACGTCGATCGACTGGAGCGCGACGAGGAGCGCGGGTGGCCGCAGCCCTAAGTGGTGTCCTCGCCTACCTCGGCCTGGGCCTTCTCGGGTTCATCGGGGCACCGCGAACGTTCTCCCTGCTCGCCCTGCTGGGAGGGACGATTTCGTTCGCATTGTGGACTCCCGGGTTCCCCGAGGTTCTCGTGGGAGGCCTTCCGTGGGGGGTCGCCCTCGCCGGCGACCTGTGGGCGGTGGGATTGTGGGCTCTGGCCCTTGTCCTCCACGCCACGCTGCTCATCCACGCCCGCGCCCGACGGGACGCGTTCCATCCCCTGACCACGGTGCTCATCGGCACGTGCCTCGCGGGTTCCCTGTCCCGGGATCTGTTCAACCTCTACGTTCTGATGGACCTCTCCTCGCTCCTCGCCCTCGTCCTCATCGCCTCTGGCCGCCGCGTGCGCGCGGTGTGGGCCGGACTCCAGTACCTCGTCTTGACCGAGGTCGGGCTGACCCTGTACCTGTTCGGCCTCGGCCTCGTCTACGCCCGGATGGTGACGCTCTCCGTGTCCGCGTTGGCGTTACAAGGGCCAAACCTCTCCGACCCTGCTCTTGCCGTAGGGGTGGGGCTGCTCCTTGCGGGGGCGGCGGTGAAGACGGGGGTGTTCCTCCTCGGCTTGTGGCTCCCCCAAGCCCACGGCCAAGCCCCGACCGAAGTGTCGGTGCTCCTATCCGGGATCGTGGTCAAGATCGGGGTCGTGGCCCTGGCCAGGCTTTCCGAGGCGTTCCCGGTGGGGACGGTGCTCCTCCTTCTGGGAATCGTGACCGGGTTCGGTGGGCTCCTCTACGCCCTGTGGGAGAGGGATCTCAAGGTGTTCCTCGGGTTCCACACCGTGTCCCAACTCGGCTATATGCTGATGGGCCTCGGCCTCGGCGCGGGAACTGGAGCCCTCCTCTATGTGGTCGCCCACGGGCTGTTCAAAGGGCTCCTGTTCCTCGCCGCAGGGGAGGCCGTGGAGCGGGCCGGCAGGCGCGAGATCGCG
>JAGUVP010000049.1 GCA_020062805.1 Candidatus Bipolaricaulis sp. | reverse complement strand
GCGCAATGCGCTGCACGCGTTCAAAGAGCGGGAGATCGGCTCCTTTGTGGATCTGCACCGAGGGGTCCGGCGCTATCTGGAGTTGATCCGAACGCTGGACGGCAGGGTGCCGTATCCGGACGAGGTCTACGGACCCCAAGAGTCGGCCGACGGTTGCTAAGCAGAGCCCTCACGTTGCCGAAGTGCGGCTTGGCCTTTCCCGGTGCCGGGATGGTCGGGATGATCACCAACCATGCTGAGGAACTTGTGCGGCACGGGAGCGACGGACTCCGGCGGCGGAGTGTCTCGCTTCTTCGGTACACGCAGCGTCGCAGGCTTGTCGTGTGAGACACCGAAGAACTGCCTCGCAATCTCCCGGGCAAGGACTTCACCGAGCAAAGACGGGACCGCGTTTCCGAGCTGGCGCTGCTGCGAGACTCGACCGCCGGCGAACGTCAGGTTCTTCGGGAAGGTCTGCAATCTCGCCATCTCCTCAACACTGAGCCGGCGGTTGTCCCAGTGGAAGGGGCCGATCGCGGGTCCGGGCTGGGCTTGGATCGTCCACGACGGCCGGTCCTTGGCGAGCTTCAGCAAGAAGCTCCAGTACCGAGTTCGCCACCCGAACAGCGGCCTTCCTCCCTTTCGGTTGGTATGCCAGAGGTAGTTTTCTCCCTCGGGAATTGACGGGACCAAATCGGCCCACCGGCCCCGGAGGGTGAGGTCTTCGCCAGACTTCACCTTCAGCCCGCCAATAGCATCCCACGCCGTCGCGAGCGGTTGAAGTGATTGATGGAACAGCTTGCCCTCATCGATGATGTCACCGTGGGATGGTGCCGGGAACGTGAAGCGCTTGCCGTCTCGATGAGCGACCAAAAAGAACCGCTGCCGGAGTTGTGGGACCCCATGGTCCACTGCGTTGAGGATCTTCCACGATAGTCGGTAGTTCGTGCCCGCCTCGCGATTGAGCTTCGCGGTGAGCTTCTCAAGGAGCAAGAAGCCCTCTTCCTTGCCCGTGTATTGGATCCCGTGGACGTTCTCCAGCAAGAAGACCTCGGGCAGGGTATCCCGCACAACTCGCATGTAGGCGTCGAGCGTCTTCGCGCGAGGGTCGTTCAAGCGCTTGGTGTCTCCGTTCGTCCAATAACCCGACTTGGAGAACGGCTGGCATGGTGGGCCGCCGATGAGCACAGCCGCCTCTCGCTTCCTGAGCCGACCGGCGTCGAGCAGCCTCTCGGACGGAGTCTCGTGTATGTCTTCGCAGATCACGGGGAAGGACCGGTTCGCTCGGAGCGTCTCGCAGCTTTCCTGGTCGAAGTCGTGGGCAACCGCGATTTCAAAGCCTCCCGCTTCAAAACCGTAATCCAACCCACCGGCGCCCGAGTAGAGGCTTATCACCTTCATCTGGCTAGATCTCCGGATCATATACCCATTCCATCTTCCGGCGGTTCACTGCTTCGATGATGGTCCCAAGCCCGCCGGCGAGGATTCGGGTTTCGATCTCGTTCCATGGTGTCGTTTCCTCGCGAATCGAGACGTGTACGTTCACCTCAGCAGACGCTCCTGTTCCCCAGGCGCGCAGACCGATTCCGGGCGTCCGTCTTGGTTTCGTCTGAAGAATCCTGATCGACCGCCTCGCAGAGATCCCGTGGAAGGGGTTGCGCTCAACATAGGGGTGGATCCGCTCCCAGTACTTGCGGGTTGTCCCGAAGATGAAGGCATCCTCGGCACTCCGGACAAGTGCGCCGGAATGATGCGTCAGAAGATCCCAGACGATCCTCTCGCGCTCATCGAAGAGCTGCGGCATCAGATCAACCAGCGTGCCCACCAGGTCGTAGTCGACCGAGACGGCATAGATCAGATTCGGTTCGACCTCCAGAGCATCGTGGGCTTTGTAGGCCGGAATCGGGATGCAGTCGTTAGGATCTAGCCCAACAAGTTGCTGCGCGCGCTCGAACCTTGTCCCAGCATTCTTCACGTTCAATGGGAGCGCAAGCTCGCCTTGGTGAAGCGTGAAGTCGACTACAGAATGGCCGGTCTCGCGTTCGTCCGTATACGTCAGGCCGTAAACCTGTAAACACAGGTTGTCGAGCGACTCAAGAAACCGCTGCTCCGTGATCGTGGATGGAAAGAGCTTCGTGATCGGATTCGCGGCGGAGCCCGTTCGCTTCCGCTCAGTCAAGAGGTGGAGAAATCCTCGCTCCCGAATCTCAGGGACTACCTGTCTGCATTTGGTGAGCGAAAGCGGCCCTCTCCCAAACATTGCTCGGGCCACAACCTCGTCTTCTTCACCTTCCTCGAGCGCCAGGCAGGCTTGAGCATATGT
>JAGUVP010000269.1 GCA_020062805.1 Candidatus Bipolaricaulis sp. | reverse complement strand
TGCCAGGTCCGCCATCGCTCGCCGGGAGGGAGTTCCCCGAAGTACGTCTCCGGGGGCGAGCCGAGGACACGCCCGGCCCGCGCCCACAGCTGAGGGAGGAGCGACACCTCGGGAGCGAGGAGAAGGGATGCCTTGGCCCGGGCCAATCCCTCGGCAACCGACCGCAGGTAGACCTCGGTCTTCCCCGATCCGGGAGGACCGAACACGAGGTACTTCTTCCCACTTCCGATCCCCGCCTGGATCGCCTCCACCGCTGCACGCTGGGCCGGGTTGAGCGTGATCGTCTTCTCCTCCTCCTGGTATGAGAACGGAAGCCGCCGTGGGCGGAGGATTCCCTTGTGGAGGAGCGTCCCCATCGCCCGCCCGCCGCCGGGCAACTGCCGCAGTTCTGCTGCCCCGGTCACCCCCTCGCCGATCGCGGCGAGGACCCGCGCTTGCGCCGGAGCGCGGGAGGCAAGCGTGGCTGAGACCCGAACTGCCGTATCGGAGGGGAGAGCCAGCTCAACCTCGCGGGCCCGGGCACGGCTGGGTGGAGGAGCGAGCCGTGCCAGAGCCAGCCCGTGGCCTACGAACGAAAGGTCCGAGATCTGCTTGATGAGATCGAGTGTCGAAGCAGGAAGGGACGGACCTGTTGTGGCCTCAACGGGCAGGAGGCGTCCTGCGAACGTCGGTTCGTCGGCCACGCCGACCACGATTCCCCACAAGTGGCGCGTTCCGAACGGGACCCGCACCCGGTCGCCCACCGCCACGGAGAGGTGGGGCGGGACCTCGTAGTCGAACGGGGCGGCCCGGGGGATGGGGAGGGCCACCCGGGCGATCACGTCCTGCCCTCCCGCTGGTCCAGGTAGACCAGAACGCCGTGCACGGACATCGCCAGGTCCCCCCGTGCGGATCCCGACCGGACGACACCGTCCCGTTCCGCCTCGACGAGAACGCGCTCCACAACCGCCGCCTCATTGGGGTGGGTCCGCCGGATCTCGGCCACCCGCTCGACCCACGACCGGAGGAGCGCCGCGTACTGGGGGAGGAGCTGCGGGGATCCGGGTCCGTAGTGAGTGAAGAGGAGCCGCTGGGGATTGAGCGCGGCGAGCCGGTCGAGGGTCGCCAGGGACAGATCGAGGTCGAAGCTCGGGGGAACGGTGGATGGGATGAGCGTTCCTTCGAGATAGAGCCCCACCGCATCCCCGGTGAAGAGGAGCTTCTGCCCTTCGGCGAAGTAACACAGGTGGTGGGGGGCGTGTCCGGGCGCATCCACGGCGCGGATCCGGAACTGGCCCAGGGAGAAGACCTCCCCGTCCTGGGCCGCGTGGAGGCGCTCTTCCGAGATGGGGACGACGGTTCCGTAGAGGGGGGATCGCTCGCGGACCGCCTCCTTCACCGACGCCACGAGGCGCGACGGGTCGACGAGGTGCCGCGCGCCGCGCGTGTGCACGACGACCTTCGCCGCGGGGAGTTTTCTGAGGAGCCCTCCCGCCCCGCCCGCGTGGTCGAGGTGGATGTGGGTGAGGAAGATCCAGCCTACATCTTCACGGGCGATGTCCAGGCGATCGAGTGCGGTTAGGATGCGTTCCTGGGCGAGCGAGGTCCCCGCCTCGATGAGGGCCGCCGGCTTCCCGCCCAGCACGTACACCCCTCCTTGGCCAGCGGCACCGAACTGGTTCGTGTCCAGGAACCACACCCCGGGATGGACTTCGGTCAGAGGGAGCCGACTAGGGGTCACAGGAACCACCCCGTCGCGATCCCCAGCCACAGGAACAGGCTGGCCACACCGCACGACAGCACGGAGACCGGGATCCCGTCCCGCAGCCAAGCCCTGGCCTCCACGGCCTGGCTGGCGCGGTCGGCGATCGAAATGAGGACCATGTTTGCGGCTGAACCCAGGGGGGTCCCATTCGCGCCCAGCCCGACCCCGAGGGCGAGCGCCCACCACAACGGGGTAAGGGGGATTCCCGTCTCCGCCAGGCCTCGCACGAGGGCAATGAGGGTGACCGTGGCCGGAATCGCGCTCACCACCCAGCTCAGAACCGCTCCCAACCACAGGAGGAGAAGTGCCAAGATCAGGACCGAACCGCCTGCCGCGGCGACGGCCCACTGTCCGGCAACCCCCAGTGTCCCGCTCGCCTCGAGGCCGCCCGTGATCACGAGCAGTGCGGCGAGGAAGATAAGCAGGTCCCACTCAACTCCGTGGAGGAACGATTCGATGCTCGGCCTCAGGATGAGCGCGCTCAGCGCGGCTCCGAGGAGGGCGATCACGCCGGGGGTGAGGCCGATGGCGCGGTGAAAAGCGAACAGAGTGAACACGAGGGCAAGCACGGCCACCAGCCTCCCCATCGCCCGGGGATGGGTGAGCACCTGGCGTTCGTCCATCGCCATCACCGCTTCCACGTTCGAGGCGTGGGAGGTGGACCGGCGCCTGAACCGAACAAGGAGGAACGTCATCGCCACCGCGAGCACGATCAGTGCAACGGGCAGCATGTGGGTGAGGAACGCGTTGAACGAGAGTTCCGCTGCCGATCCGATGAGGATGTTCGGCGGGTCGCCGACAAGGGTCGCCGTACCCCCGATGTTGGAGGCCATCGCCTCCATGATGAGCAGGGGCCCCGCCGGGATGGCCAGCACCTCGGCCACCGAGATCGTCACGGGGACCACGGTGAGGAGGGTGGTCACGTTGTCGAGGAACATCGAGGCCACAGCCGTGCAGACCCCAAAGGAGATGAAGAGCACCGTCGGGTTGCCGCGGGCGATCTTTGCCGCGCGGATCGCGATGTACTGGAAGAACCCGGTCTCGCGGAGCAGGCCTACCAGCGCCATCATGCCGAACAGGAGCCATAGCGTGTCGGCATCGATGCTCGCCACCGCCGCACGGTGCGAGTAGAACCCGAGGGCGCTGCCGACGACGATCATCGCCACCGCGCCGATCAAGGCGGCCACGGTGCGATGAAGGTAGCGCGAGAAGATGAGTCCGTACGCGGCAGCGAAGACCGTCAGCGCGCCAGCGAGAACGGGCCAACCCACGGCCGATCACCCCTCCCGCTGCAGACCCTGCGCTTGAAGATACGCTTCAGCTCGGAGCAACGTTGACCTCTGTTCAGGGTACGTCAGCCGGCTCAGGGCGTTGGGTAGAGGGAACCAGTCCATGGCCTCCACTTCGTTGCCTTCGCGCCTCCCCTCTTCATCGGTTGCGGCAAGGAACAGGGTGACCTCCTTGAAGACGACGTCTCGGTTGCGGACGAACCGATAGGAGAGGTGTTCTGTGAACCCGGGTAGAACCCGAGGTCGGCGAATCCCCACCTCTTCCTCCACTTCCCGCAGTGCCGCCGCCATTTCGTTTTCGCCTGGCTCAAGGCGCCCCTTGGGAAAACCCCAGTGCCCGCCGATGCGGTTCTTGATGATGAGGTAGTGGCGACCCGTGGAGTGGTTGCGGAACAGGATCATCCCGGACGCACGTTCGTCCGGCATGGGATCACACAATCTCCAGCTCGCGGTTGTTTGCGTCGTAAGCCTTGGCGGAGAGCCCGAGACAGCGCAGCTCCTGCCACAGCACTCGGAATGATTCGGGAATGCCCGGCTTGGGGAAATCCTCACCGCGGAGGATCGCCTTGTACAGCTGGACGCGCCCCTTCACATCGTCCGATTTGAGCGTCAGCATCTCCTGGAGGAGCGACGACGCGCCGTACGCCTCGAGGGCCCACACCTCCATCTCCCCGAGCCTCTGTCCGCCGAACTGAGCCTTGCCCCCCAGCGGCTGCTGGGTGATAAGAGCGTACGGGCCTGTAGAACGAGCGTGGATCTTCTCGGCCGCGATGTGTTCGAGCTTCAGGAGGTACAGGACGCCGACTGTGATCGGGGACCGGAACGTTTCCCCCGTGCGCCCGTCTCGCAGGACGATCTTCCCGTCGAGTCGGCTTCCGTCGGCCAGCCCGTGCTCGACCAGGGCCTGCGTGAGATCGCCCAGGATCTCGTCCTCGTGCGCTCCGTCGAACACAGGAGAAGCGACGGTCTCCTCCTTCAGCGCGGCCAGCCAGCCGAGGTTGGCCTCGAAGATCTGCCCGAGGTTCATCCGCGACGGCACACCCAGCGGGTTCAGAATCACGTCGAGCGGGGTCCCATCGGGGAGGTACGGCATGTCCTCGTCGGGGAGGACGGCGGCGATCACGCCCTTGTTCCCGTGACGGCCGGCGAGCTTATCCCCGACAGCGATCCGCCGTCGCTGGGCGACGTACACCTTCACCAGCTCGTTGACCCCGGCTTCGAGCTCGTCTCCGGTGGCGCGGGACATCCGTTTCACGCGGATCACGGTGGCCGTGCCGGAGATGGGCGGCATGCGCAGCGATGTGTTCTTGAAGTTGCGCATCCGTTCACCAAAGATGGAACGGAAGATCCGCTCCTCGGGGGTCGGCTCGGCTTCGCCGCGGGGGGTGATCTTTCCCACAAGCACATCCCCGGTCTGGATCTCGGTCCCCGCACGTACGACCCCGTGCTCATCGAGGTTGCGGAGCGCCTCCCGGGAGATGTTCGGGATATCGGCGGTGATCTCCTCGGGACCCAGCTTCGTCTCCTCGGCGCGGACCTCAAACTCCTGGATGTGGATCGAGTCGAGGAGGTCCTCCCGAACCAACCGCTCGGAGATCACGATCGCGTCCTCGTAGTTGTACCCCTCGAATGGGAGGAACCCCACGAGAAGGTTCGTGCCGAGGGCGAGTTCGCCGCCCACGGACGACTGCGAATCTGCGAGCACGTCGCCTCGCTTCACCTTGTCTCCGCTCCGCACCGTGGGGCGCTGGTGGAGGATCGTGTCCTGGTTCGAGCGTTCGTAGTTCAGGAGGCGGTAGGCCTTGGTCTCCTTCTTCCCCTTGACCTCGATGCGCTGGGCATCGGCGAATGTGACGACTCCATCTTCGCTCGCGAGAAGGGTCGCTCCGGAATCCTGAGCTGCCGTCGCCTCGAGGCCGGTTCCCACGCGCGGGCTCTCCGGCCGCAGGAGTGGCACCGCCTGGCGTTGCATGTTCGCGCCCATCAGGGCGCGGTTGGCGTCATCGTGCTCGAGGAACGGGATCAGCGCCGCGGACGCACCGACAATGATGTCCGGGGAGATCTCGACGAAGTCAACCTCCTCGGGGGACACGAAGTGCACATCCTCATTCCCCGTTCTTACCTGGACGCGCTTGTCTTTGATCCGTCCGTCTTTCCCGATGGAAATCGTCGCAGGGGCGATGCGGTACTGCCGCTCGTCGTCGGCCATCAGGTACCGGATGTCGCCGGTTACCCGGCCGTCCTTCACGGCGACGTACGGGGCTTCGAGGAACCCATAGCCGTTGACCCGGGCGTGGAGGGCGAGTGAGGTGATGAGTCCAATGTTCTGGCCTTCCGGCGTCTCGATAGGGCAGATTCGGGCGTAGTGTGAGGCGTGCACGTCGCGGATCTCGATCTTCGCACGGCGGGCGGTGAGGCTGCCCAGCGCTGAGAGGCGCCGCTTGTGGGTGAGTTCGGACAGGGGATTCGTCTGCTCGAGGAATTGGGACAGCCGACCGGTGTAGAACAGGTAGTTCATCGAGGCTTGGATCGTTCGTGCGGAGACGATCCTGCGAAGGGCGTCCTTGTCCTCGGGGTCGTAATGGGAGAGCTTGTCCTGGGCAATGCGCGCCATGCGGGTCAGTCCCTCCCGCAGGGCCATTTGGGCTTGCTCTCCGGGGAGGCGAACCCGCTTGTTCGCAAGGTGGTCGGTCTCGTCCACGAGGGACGGGTCGTCCGGCGTGCGGAGGAGAAGGTCGAGCGCGGCGAAGAGGTCTTGCGGAGTGAGACATACCTCGTCGCCCTTCAGGCCGAGCTTGCGGTTGGCCTTAAACCGTCCCACCGCTGTGAGTCGGTACGTTTCGGGATTGAAGTACAGGTTGCGGAGGTACTCGGCTGCCTGGCTCGAGGTCACCCGCTCTCCGGATCGGAACCGCAGGTAGATGTATCGCGCCGCCTCTTCCTGGGTTGTGATCCGCTTCTCGTGTTCCTCTTCCAGGGACTTGGCGATGGCCGGGTGAACAAGCCGAACCTTGGACCGACCCAGCCGGCCGAGAAGGGCAACCCGCTCGGGGGAGATCTCCTCGCCAACTTTCCACTCTGCATCCCCTGCTGCGATGGGCTCGGCGAGCGTGGCTCGCTTCCACAGGGCGAGGTAATCGGACAGATCCTCGACGGCGATCGACACCGCGTACTGCTGGAGAATCCCCAGCTCGCTGAGTCCCAAGGCCCGGAGGAGAGTTGTTGCCGGGACCTTGCTCTTTCGATCGAGATTGGCACGCAAGGTCCATCGCTTGATATCGAGGTCGAGTTCGAGCCACGCTCCCGCCTCGGGGAGGAAGTGCGCCCGGTAGGCGTGGGGTTCCTCTTGGGTGAGGTAGACACCGGGAGAGCGGACGAGTTCGTTCACGAGGACGTTCTCCGTACCGTTGATCACGAACGTGCCCCGCGACGTCATGAGGGGGATCTCGGCCAGGTAGAGCTCCGCCTCCTGGCGCACCCGCCCGTCCTCCCACAACCGGCCGGTGGCCTTGAGGGGGACGGCGAGGGTTAGGTCCTTGTCCCGGCATTCCCACTCATCATGACGCGGCTCCCCGAGGTGGGGGTCGACGAGCTCGATGTACAAGCCGTCCCGGTTCGGGGCTCGGATCGGACTGGCCTGGGCGAACGCTGCGGGGAGGTCCTGGCGCAGAAAGTGCTCGTAGGACGCCACCTGATCCGCGATGAGGGCCGGCGGCTCGATCCACCGCCGGGCTCGTCCGTATCCACGTCTTGCTGTCACGGGAGAGGCCAAGAGAGAGGTCTGTCCTCCCTTACCGAAGTTCAATCTCGGCGCCCGCGGCGACGAGCTTCTTCTGGATGTCGTCGGCTTCCTCGGGGCTTACCCCGGCCTTGATCACTGCGGGGAGCTTGTCCACGAGATCTTTGCACTCCTTGAGGCCCTTCCCGGTGATGTCCTTCACGACCTTGATGAGCTGGATTTTCTGTTGTCCAGCGTTCGTGAGAACGACATCCACCGTGGACTTCGCCTGAGCGCCATCGTCCGCAGCCGGGGCGACGGTGGCTACAGCCACGGGGGCCGCAACCTGAGCCGATACCCCGAACCGGTCTTCGATCGCCGATACAAGCTCGGCCAGGTCCTTCACCGTCATCTCTTCGATTGCCTGGATGAAGTCTTCTTTCGTCATTGTCTATCCCTCCGCTCCTTTCTTCTTCTCTACTTCCGAGAGAGCAACAGCCAACTTGCGCATGACCCCCGACAGGGTGACAGCGAGCCCCCGCATCGGGCCTGCAAGCGCGCCAGCCAACCGGCCGAGAAGCACTTCCCGTGTGGGAAGGGCCGCGTACCAGTCTGCCTCTGAAGCCGAAACTGCTAGGCTGTCGAACACCCCTGCCTTCACCTTGAGCTGGGGGTACTTCCGGGCACAGTCCCGCGCCACGCGGAACGGGACGGCGGGGTCGCCTTCGCCGAGGAGGAGGGCGTTCGTGCCGGTAAGAGCACTGGGGAAACCCTGGATCCCCGCTTCGCTCGCGGCGATACGGGTGAGGGTGTTCTTGACAACCTTCAACTCGACGCCCTGTTTGCGGACAAGCCGACGCAACGTTGTGATGTCCGGGCCCGACAGCCCGCGGTAATCGAGAACTACCACAGATCGAGCGCGGGATAGTCTTTCCCGCAAGTCCTCGACCGCGGTCACCTTCTCTTGTCGCGGCATGTCCCTCACCCCTTCTTCTGCGCGGCGGCGAGCAGGTCCGCCTCGTCCACCCGGATCCCCGGTCCCATCGTTGAGGAGATCGAAACGCGCTGGATATAGCGACCCCGCGTTCCTTCCGGCTTGCGTTCGATCACCGCCCGCACGAGTGCCACCAGGTTCTCCTGGAGTTTCTCGGCCTCGAAGCTTGCCTTTCCGAAGATGGCGTGGACGATCCCCGTCCGCTCTGCGCGGAATTCGATCATCCCCGCTTTTAACTCCCGCACCGCCGCTCCGACGTCCATCGTCACCGTGTTCGTCTTGGGCGATGGCATGAGACCGCGGGGACCGAGGATCTTCCCGAGTTTCCCGACCACGGACATCATGTCCGGCGTGGCCACCACCCGGTCGAACTCCAGCCAGCCCTCCTTCTGGATCTTCTCGGCGAGGTCCTCGCCTCCGGCGTAATCAGCCCCGGCGGCCTCCGCCTCGCGAACCTTCTCTCCACGCGCAAACACGAGGACCCGCACCGACTTGCCTGTCCCATGAGGGAGCGGGCAGGTTCCCCGTACCTGATGCTGGGCAGGGTTGATCCCCAGTTTGATCGCCGTTTCTGCGGTCTCTGGAAACCTGGCCGTGGCTGTCCGTTTGAGAAGCTCGATCGCCTCGGCGAGAGGATGGACCTTCTCTTGTTCCAGTAGGGCGACCTTTGCCTCGTAACTCCGGCTGCGTTTCATTGCACCACCTCGAACCCCATGTTCTCCGCTGTGCCGACCACCATGCGCATGGCGGCCCCCAGATCGTCGGTGTTGAGGTCGGGGAGCTTCCGTTCCGCGATCCGGCGAACCTGTTCCATGCTCACCCGTCCCACACGAAGGCGCTTCGCGGTAGCGGAACCCTTGTCCACTCCCGCTGCTTTCCGAAGGAGCACCGCCACCGGGGGTTGCTTCAACGCGAGATCGAACGACCGATCTTGATACACCGCGATCTCCACGGGGATGATGAGACCGGGCTCCTCCCCCTTCGTCGCCTCGTTGAACTTCTTGCAGAAGTCCATGATGTTGACCTTGTGTTCGCCCAGCGCCGGCCCCACCGGAGGGGCGGGGTTGGCCTGCCCGGCCGGGATCTGGAGCTTGATCTTGGCCACCTGTTGTTTCGCCACCGTCGTCTCCTTACACCTTCTCGATTCCGTCGAACGAAATGCGGACCGGCGTCTCCCGACCGAAGATCTTCACCATGACTACCGCTTCTTCGGATTCCTTGTCGATCTCGCGGACCTCTCCCGTGAAATCGGCGAACGGACCCTCTACGATCTGGATAACTTCGCCCACCTCGAACTCGAGCTCAACCCGCGGCGCTTTGGCCTCGGTCTGCGGGGTTTCGACGAGACCCGCCTTGCGCTGGACGAACAGAATCTCTGGACCCTCGATCGGCACGGGACGGGTCTTGCTCCCCACAAATCGGGCCGATCGTTCCAGGCCGCGGATGAGTTCGA
Source organism: Candidatus Bipolaricaulis sp. (assembly GCA_020062805.1). Lineage (GTDB taxonomy): Bacteria > Bipolaricaulota > Bipolaricaulia > Bipolaricaulales > Bipolaricaulaceae > Bipolaricaulis. The sequence goes on along the minus strand of JAGUVP010000269.1, from coordinate 3,413 downwards.
ACATCTCCTCTTCGTCCAACCCCATCTTCGTGAACACGTAGCCCGGGATCAACCGCCGACGCTCGATCCGCTGGACAGAGACCTCGCGCTTGTCCTTGTACTCCTTCACCTTGACCAGGCCGGAAGCCCGCGCGTAGATCTTGTGCTCGCGCTCGATTTCTCCGCCTTCGTCCAGCGCCGCGCCCACGCGGACCCGTGGGTGCAGGTACACTTCGGGGATGATCCGCGTCTCCTCGCTGCCGCCCTCGTGGCGGAGGGAGATCCGCTTCACCCGCTCGCGAGCCGCGATCTGGCCACGATCCTCGACCACGTACTGCTCATCGGAATCCACCGTGAGGGGAAGCCCTGGGCGCGTCCGTTCGCCTACCCGTACGTCGCGCCGCAAGCCTTTCTCTTGGGGGATCAGGTACTCGATCTCGGCATGGGTCAGGGTTTCCACAACCACTCGCCACAAGGACTCGACCGCCATGACCTCCACCGCGCGGTCGAGATGGGTAGGGGGACGACGGGCGATCAGGTCGCCGCGCTGGATGCGCTCGTTGGAGGACGCGAGCAAGTCGTAGTCGTACGGAACACGGTACTCGCTTGCCCGGCCCCGCCCCGAACGAGACGTGACCACCTCTTCCACTGGAACGAAAAAAAACTCCTCGTCCTCACCCGTGTGCAGCGGTTCGAATTGGCGTTCCCATCCCAAGTTGCGGACCCGCTCCTCGAGCTGCTGCTTGAGGCGCAGTTCCGAACCCGCATACGTCTGGATGGCGTACCACCGCTTTCGCTGCATCGTGTTCGTTCCTAACCGCGGAGAAGAAGGCGCAGGATCTGCGTGATGATCAGATCAGCGAGCCCGAGGTAGATACCCAGCACAACCGCCAGGAAGATGATAAGCACCGTAAGGCTCACCACTTCCTTTCGGGATGGCCAGTTGACGCGGCCAATCTCGGTACGCACGTTCGTCACGTAGTTCCGGACTCTCATCATCGCGTTCATCTTCCTCTTTCCCTCGCTGGCAGGCCCGGGAGGACTTGAACCCCCAACCTACGGATTTGGAGTCCGCCGCTCTGCCATTTGAGCTACGGGCCTCAAACCCCGCGGACCTGCGTTGGCGCCGCGGGGATAGCGCCTTGTCCTCCCCCCTCTAGAGGGCCCCCTACGTCTCCTTGTGCTCGGTGCGCTTCGTGCACCAACCGCAGTACTTGCTCAGGGCAAGCTTCTGCCGCGTGTTGTTCCGATTGCGGCGGGTGTGGTAGTTGTGCCGTCCGCATCCGGAACAGGCCAACGTCACAAGTTGGATCGTGTCTTTTTTGGCCATCTCACTTGATGATCTTCGTCACCACGCCGGCGCCCACCGTGCGGCCGCCCTCGCGGATCGCGAACCGAAGGCCTTCCGACATCGCGATGTGCTTCATCAGCTTGCATCCGAGCTTGTCCACGTTGTCGCCCGGCATCACCATCTCCACGCCGGCCGGGAGCTGGATCTCTCCCGTCACATCGGTGGTCGTGAAGTAGAACTGCGGCTTGTAGCCGTTGAAGAACGGGCTGTGGCGCCCACCCTCGTCTCGCGACAGGACGTACACCTGCGCCTCGAACTCCGTGTGCGGGGTGATCGAGCCGGGTGCGGCCAGCACCTGGCCGCGCTCTACCTCGTCCTTCTCGATGCCCCGAAGAAGGATTCCCACGTTGTCTCCGGCGATAGCCTGGTCGAGGATCTTGTTGAACATCTCGAGGCTCGTGGCAACCGTCTTCCGGATCTCGTCCGTGAGGCCGACGATCTCCACTTCTGCGCCAGGCGTGATTCGACCCCGGTCTACGCGCCCCGTGACCACGGTGCCTCGGCCCTTGATGGAGAAGATGTCCTCGATCGGCATCAAGAACGGCTTATCCTCTTCCCGCTTCGGGAGAGGGATGAAGCTGTCCACAGCTTCCATGAGATCGAGAATGGGCTTTGCTGCCGGGTCATCCAACGACCCGGCTGCCAGCGCCTTGGACGCCGCGCCGCGGATGATCGGGGTCTTGTCGCCGGGGAACTCGTACTTGGAGAGGAGGTCGCGGATCTCGATCTCGACGAGGTCTACCAGATCAGGATCTTCCACCAGGTCGACCTTGTTCAAGAACACGACGATCGCGGGCACGTTCACCTGCCGGGCGAGCACCACATGTTCCCGGGTCTGGGGCATCGGTCCGTCGGCTGCCGAGACGACGAGGATCGCTCCGTCCATCTGCGCGGCGCCGGTGATCATGTTCTTGATGTAGTCTTGGTGGCCCGGGCAGTCGATGTGCGCGTAATGGCGGGTAGCCGTCTCGTACTCAACGTGGGCGACGTTCACGGTGAGAATCTTCGTCGCATCGCGGCGGAACAGCTTCGCGTCGGCCTTGGCGACCTCGTCGTAGGACCGGTGCTTGGCCAGCCCCTTGAGGCCCAGGACCTTCGTGATCGCCGCGGTGAGCGTCGTCTTGCCGTGGTCGATGTGCCCGATCGTGCCGATGTTGACGTGTGGCTTCGTCCGTACGAATTGTTCCTTTGCCATCCTAACACCCTCCTCGTTTTCCTCCCCAGCTTAGATCCGGGTGGTCGGGCCGCTCGCCGCCCGCTTCCAGTCCGAGAGCCCGCGGTCGGAATCGAACCGACGGCCTCTTCCTTACCAAGGAAGTGCTCTACCGACTGAGCTACACGGGCGAGGAGGCACAGTCTACCCTACCGCGCCCGTGGCGCGCAAGTCATGGTGGAGGGGGAGGGATTCGAACCCCCGAAGGCCTCAGGCCGCCGGGTTTACAGCCCGGTGCTTTTGACCGCTTTGCTACCCCTCCGGATAACCGGTTCTCCGGTTACTCGGTGCTACGGTTCGCGGTATGTCGCTCAACCGACGAACCGCTGAACCGATTGGTGAGCCAGTGGCCCGAATCGAACGGGCGGCCTTCCGCTTACAAGGCGGATGCTCTGCCTATTGAGCTACACTGGCTGCAACAGCGGAGAATCCGTAGTCCCGTATGAACCGATCACGAATATACCGGGAGGTGCAGAACAGGGCAAGGCCGCGATGCCTTCGCTGCGCAGCTGCAGCGGGGGCGACGGCCAGAAGGCCTCCGCGGTTCAGCTTCAGGTTCTTGGTGACCTCGTGCGGAAGAGATGCCGATCGAGGGCCGTTAGTGCAAGGGAAACGCCCACACCTGGCGCTCGCGCGGGCCATCGAACTCACAGAAGTAGATCCCCTGCCACGTTCCAAGGGCCAGCTTCCCGGCGGCGACGGGGAGAAGGAGCGATGGGCCGAGGAGGGCGGCCCTGAGATGGGCGGCGGAGTTCCCCTCGGCGTGCCGGAATGGCACGTCCGGCACGATCTTCGTCAGGGCGACTCCCACGTCAGCTCGCACCGCAGGATCGGCGACCTCGTTCACCGTGAGGGCAGCGGTGGTGTGGG
>JAGUVP010000210.1 GCA_020062805.1 Candidatus Bipolaricaulis sp. | reverse complement strand
CGGCGCGGCGCAACGCCCGCGCCTCGTGAAGGTAGGCAACGCCGAACCAGTCCGCGATCCCTTGGGCGGCGCGGGCCACGTGAAGGAGGCCGTGACCGTAGGCATCCTCCTTCACCACGAACAGGATGGACACCCGGCGGGGGAGCCACCCCCGGAGCCGTTCCAGATTACCCCGCACCACCCCCGTGTCCACCTCGGCCCGCACCATGCGCCCCCCATTCCACCCCTCAAGCTCCGGTTCTCCAACCACCCTCGTCCGTCCGTCGGGGGACAGGGGGGATACCCAAGCCATGGGGCCATAATGGGCGGTAGGTCCAGCCCGAATGCTGCACGTCACCACCGAGGGCACCGAGATCGCAGAGGAAGGATCATCGAGAGAAAACATACTTCCATCACGTGATCGCGCTTCTCACGATCGAGTCAAATCCGGACTTAGAAGTACCTCTGCGCACTCTGTGGTCTCTGCGGTGAGATAGGGTCCTTGCCCCCTTCGTGGTGGCGTGGTGCATGCAATATCCGGGTTCAGGGATAATCACCCCGCGATGTCGGAGCGCGTGAGGAAGAGGATCCACGTGGCAGGGACGGTCCAGGGCGTAGGGTTCCGTCCCTTCGTGTACCGCACCGCGGTCGGCCGGAAGTTGGCGGGGTTCGTCCGCAACCTCGGGGACGCGGGAGTGGAGATCGAGATCGAGGGGGATACGGATGCCGTCAGCAGTTTTCTCGCCGCGCTCCACAACGAACGACCACCCCTGGCGGCCATCGAGCGCCTGGACGTGGCGGATCTCCCTCCCGATGGAAGCCTCGAGTTCCGCATCGTTCCCTCCGTGGACACGGGAGGGGGAAGCGGCACGATCCCCCCCGATGTCGCCACCTGCGCCTCGTGCCAGGGTGATCTCGCCGACCCCGAGAGCCGCTACCACGGATACTGGGCCACGAGCTGCACCGACTGCGGCCCCCGGTTCACGGTGATCGAAAGCCTCCCCTATGATCGGCCGCGGACGGCGTTCCAGGAGTTCGCGATGTGCCCAGACTGCCGCCGGGAGTACACGGATCCTCTCGACCGCCGCTACCACGCCCAGACGATCGCCTGCCCAATCTGCGGCCCCCGACTGCGCTACGTCGAGAACAGCCGCGAGACGATCGATGATCCGATCACGCGGGCCACGGCGGCCATCCAGGCGGGAAAGGTTCTGGCGATTAAGGGGCTCGGCGGAACGCACCTCGCGTGCGACGCCACCCGAGAGGAGGCCGTGGCTGAGCTCCGCCGACGGCTCCACCGCCCCGGCCAACCGTTCGCCCTCATGGCCCGCGAGGACCAGCTTGAGCGGTTCGCCAGCCCGTCTCTCGAAGAACGGGCCCTCCTCCGCTCCCCCCGGCGGCCGATCGTCGTCCTCTCCCTCCACCCCGGTTTCCTCGCCCCGTCGGTCGCACCGGGACTGGACACGGTGGGGGCGATGCTCCCCTACACCGGGCTCCACCACCTCCTGCTGAGAAGCCTACCGTTCCCGCTCGTGATGACGAGCGCCAACTACCCGGGACGGCCGATGCTCATCGACGACGAGCGGATCCTGGCCGACCTCTCTCAGGTCGCCGACGCGTTCCTCCTCCACAACCGGCGGATCGTGGCCCGCTGCGACGACTCGGTGGTCCGGGTTTCCGGCGGCGCGCCGACTTTCCTCCGCCGGTCGCGGGGCTGGGTTCCGGAGCCGATCGCCCTCGACCTCGGAGAGGAGCCCCTCCTCGCCCTGGGAGGGGACCTCAACGTGGCCTTCGCCCTCTACAGCCGCGGCAAGGTCCACCTCTCCCAGCACATCGGGAACACGGAGCATCTCGACACCCTCGAGTTCCTCCGCGGGGCGCTCGCCCACCTCCTGCGCCTCGCGAGCCTCCCCCTCCCGAAGCGGATCGCCTGCGACCTTCACCCGCGGTTCGCCACCACCCGCCTCGCTCAGGAGCTGGGGGAGCCGATTCCTGTTCAGCACCACATCGCCCATGTCGCTGGGCTCGCTGCTGAGCACGGGATCGACGAGCTGGTGGGGATCGCTGCCGACGGGTATGGCTACGGAACAGACGGGGCAGCGTGGGGAGGGGAGGTCATCGTGTGGCGCGGAGGAGCGTGGGAACGCGCGGGCTCGCTCACCCCGGTGCCGATGCCCGGCGGGGACCT
>JAGUVP010000036.1 GCA_020062805.1 Candidatus Bipolaricaulis sp. | reverse complement strand
ATGTCGTTGCGGTGACCCCCACGAAGTGCCTCGTCCTCGCGAGCTGGGATATCAAAGGTCTGATCACCACCTATCCCGACATCACCCACGAGATCATCGGGGAGCTCACCCGCCGCCTGCGCCAGACGAGCATGGCCCTCTCGGAGTAGACGCACACACGGGGCCGAAGGGCGCTGCGGCGGGGGGAGTTCCGCTCTATCAGCGGAACGCCGGTGAGGGCCTCTCTCGGTCTCGTTGCGGGCCTCCCCTCCGCTCGAGGTAGGTGAGGCGCACCAGCAAGGCCGCCAGCAGGATCGCGAAGTGACACATCACGGAGGGCAGCGCGCCCTCGCCTGCCGGAACGAACCACGATGTCAGCACGGCGGGGACGATGAAGGCGATCGAACCGATGAACACGAGCCTTGCAAGAAGCCCATCGTGGCCATCGCGCGGTCGCGCTGCACCGTACGCCGAGAGGGAGACGAGGCCGAACAGCCCTAGCCAGTAGAAGGCCGCGTAGAGGAGAAACGCCGGTGTCGGATGCTCGTAGCGCGCATAGACTGCGTTGCAGACCGAGAGCGTGGCGAAACCCGCGTCGAACATGATCCACACGACGAATCCCAGGGCGAAGCCGAACATCGCGTAGGCGAACAGGCGCGCTGCACGGGCGCCGGGACCGAGCAGAAACGTGACGAGGAGGATCCCCAGCGGCGGGAGCCATGTCACCACCAGGAACGCGAGCCTCGGCAGGAATCCGTGCCCGGGAACCAGCGAGCAGATCGCCACCTCGACGATCTGGTAACCGGCGAGAAAGAGGAGGATCGCCGCGGTTGTGCGCACGATCGACCTCCGACCAGGGCCTGTCAGAACCCAACCTGCCGCTCCGATCTCGAACACAGCAGTTGCGATCGCAAGGATGGGTGAGTACGTCACGCTGACCTCCTCTCACTCTGTGCGGAGCGCAGTGTACACCCATCGGGCGCTTCGGGTGTAGCGCGGCGGCCGGCGAACACGGGGAGATAGCCCGTTGTCAGGCGGGAGCCGGCAGCCCACACGCCGGCGTCGCGGCGCAGGAGAGGGCTGAGCTGGGTCTGGTGCCGCCTACCGTGTGCTCACCGCGCCGAGGTCTGCTTTCCGCGCTCCGCGCCGCGCGAGCGCCTGCGAAGCGGGTGGTTCCGCAATCGGGATCGCCCTCAGTCGTCGCCCATCGGCGGAAGGGGGTGCAAAAAGTGCTGGAACTCGATCTTGCGGCCTTCGGGGTCCGTTCCGAAGAAGTGATAGATGCGGTACTTCGCGTTCTCCTGCGGTGCAGAAGTGGCGATGTCCCCAAGCTGGGCGTACATCTCGTCCACTTCCTGTCGACTCGCGTAGAAAAAGGTGAGGAGTCCGTCGCGATCCGCCACAGGCTGTCGGTGGAACCCCACGAGCAGGTTCCCGTGCCGGAGGATCGCGATGTCCGGCTGCTCCAGCCAGACCTTCATCCCGACCCGCCGCGTGTAGAACTCCCGCACTTGGTCGAAGCGTCCAGTCCTGAGGAACACGATGCCGGCCACGGTTCCAGTCTAGCACGCCTGGCACGTGGGGCAACCCAGCCGCGCGGCACGGCGCTCTGTGCTGCGGCATGGGATCAGGCCGTCAGAACGTCTTGTTCCGTACGACATCCCCTGGTTCTCGCCGTTCTTTCTGCGGCTGTACTGCCGCGACGCCCAGCGGCAGCAAAGCGATCAGCCGGTGCTGCCGGGGGACGCCGAGGACGTCTTTCAGGAGTTCCTCAGCGGAATCCTTTGCCGAGCTGGGGTCGAAGGCACCGACCCAGAACGTGGCCAATCCCAGGCTGTGGGCTGCCAGTGCCATGTTCTGCGCGGCGCAGGCCCCTGCCTCCACGAAGTGCTCGGGGTCTCGCGTCGGATCGACAACGATGGCGATTACCACCGGCGCTTCCGCCAACCCCTTCCGGGCGATCGTGATGCGGTCCGCTGCGTTCGCAAGCGCTGCCTTCGCCTGAGCATCGCGGACAACGATGAACGTCCAAGGCTGGGAGTTCGCGAATGACGGCGCCCACCGCCCAGCTTCGAGGACGGCCTCGAGTTGATCGTCTGGTACTGCGTCGGGACGGAAGCGGCTGACGCTGCGCCGCTCCCGGATTGCCTCCAACACCCGGTTGTTCACCATGGTTGCCCTCCTGGATACCGTTTGCCATGCGAGGAATGCCTGCCCATCGGGAGACGCGACCGCACTCCACGCTCGGTGGCGAGCCGCCGAGCGTCCGACGCGGGCACGCGGTGCTCCGATCGCCCCAGCCACCCACGAAGAGACACCTAGAACCCTCCCTGCGAACGGATGAGCGCCAGCACCTCTTCTCTTGAAGGCAAGGAGCATTGAGCGCCGCGACGGGTCACCGCGATCGCTCCCGCTGCATTCGCCCACATCAGGGCCTCGTCAAACGGCCGCGACTCAGCCAGAGCCACGGCCAACGCGCCGTTGAACGCGTCTCCGGCTGCTGTGGCGTCTACCGTGCTCACCCTGAAGCCGGGGAAGTGTCGAAGTCCGGCATTGTCGACCACAAACGCGCCGTCAGCGCCGCACTTGCAGACCACCACCTTGACTCCGCGATCCAGCAGAGCGACTGTTGCACGCTCCAGGTCCGCTATTCCGGTCAAGGTGGCTAGTTCGCCGCGGTTGGGGGTGATGATGTCGATCCTCTCCAGAGGGAGGGTGGAGATGTCCTGAGCGGGCGCTGGGTCCAGTATCAGCAGGGGGCTTTCGTGGGGCAGACGCTCAATCGCGTGGGCCACCATGGCGACGGGGATCTCGAGCTGGAAGAGCACCACGCTCGACATCCGCATATAGGGAAGGACGCCGTCAACGTAGGCGGCGTCAACGCACGAATTGGCCCCGGGCACACAGACGATGGAGTTCTCCCCATCCTCGGCCACCCAGATAGAGGCCATTCCCGAGAGAACGTCGGACTTCCGTTCCACCCGATCGACACCCACCCCCCGGGTGCGGATTGCCTGAAGAAGGTCTTCTCCCACGGAGTCGTCGCCGACCATGCCGAACAATGCGACATGAGCGCCAAGGCGGGCTGCAGCGACAGCCTGGTTGGCGCCCTTGCCGCCCGGGTAATGTGCGACTTTGCGGCCCAGCACGGTCTCGCCGCGCAAGGGCAGGCGGGGAGTCTCGACGACGAAGTCCATGTTGATACTGCCCAGGACAGAAACCAACGGTTCCTTCGTCATGCTTTTAAGAGGACGCCCCAAAGCGCTTCTCGGCCGCGGAGAAGGTTTCGTCGAAGATGGCGAGGACGCGATCCACGCTGCTGGTACGGATCGTGAGTGGGGGGATGAGCTGGAACCGGTTGTGGAAGTACCCCCCCTTCTCGAACAACACGCCCCTGCGAACGCATTCCTCGAGGATGAAGGACGCCTCCTCAGGCGCCGGCTGTCGTGTGGCCCGATCGCGGACCAGCTCAAGCCCGATGTAGATGCCCTGGCTGTCGATGTGACCGATGAGGGGGTGTCGCCGCTGGAGTTCTTCCAGCCCCGCCGCGAAGTAGGCCCCTCGCTCGGCCACGCCGGCGAGGAACGCGGGGTCGCTGATCACGTCCAACACCCTGTTTCCAGCTGCACACGCCAGCGCGTTTCCCGCTTGCGTCGAGACGTGGGCCCCAGGCCCCCAGGATTCGAGCACCTCTGACCGGGCAACCACGGCAGACAGGGGAAGGCCCCCGCCCAACGCTTTGGATGTGATGAGCACGTCCACCTCGACATCCTCCCAGTCGACCGCCCACAGCCGCCCGGTGCGCCCTAAGCCGGTTTGGATCTCGTCCACCATGAGCAGGATGTCGTACTTGTCTGCGAGTCTGCGCAGGAGCTTCATATAGCCAGGGGACGGCAGGATGTAGCCCGCCGAGCTCTGGTACGGCTCCACGACGAACGCCGCGACACTGGTGATGCCCGACTTCACCTCCCGGTACGGCGATTCCTTGCTCTCCAGGAAGTAGCCGAGGTAGTCCTCGAGCCGACTCAAGCACCAGGCCGCTTCGTCCTCTCCCTCGGGGGCCCGTCCAAAGGGAGACTGGTACGGATAGGGGAAGGGGAAGTAGCTGACTCCGGTGTCCAACGGCAGCACGGGGTAGAAGTACGGCCACATGCCGCCCTTCCCGGTCAGGGCCATCGTTCCGTACGTAACGCCGTGGTAGTCGCCGAACGCCGTCAGGACGATCGGTCGGCCGGACCAGTACCGCGCCGCCCGCACCGCGAGTTCAACCGCATCGGCTCCTGTGACCCCAAACGCCACCCTGGCCTGCCCGCCTTTGATCGGGCAGATTCGCGCCAGGCGTTCAGCCATCTCGATCCGCTCGGGGTGGGGCAGGTCGAAGTAGTGGACCAGCTTCCCTGCCTGCTCGCGGATGACCGCCGTGACTTCCTCGCTGCACTGTCCCAGAGCGGACACGGAGAAACCGGCCAACAGATCTACGTATTCCTTTCCGTCGACATCGATCAGGATGTCGCCGTGCGCCCGCTCAACGATCGGCGGAAGGTTGAACAGAGCCAGGCCGACCTGGCCATAGGACTCCACGTCGAGCCACCGCGCAGCCCACCGCTTGCCGTTGTTCCCGTACGGGCTGTCCGCGATTCGCTTCGCGATCGTGTCCCGTGTGAGACGGGTCCTGTTCTGTTGATCCGTGTGATGGTCGCGCATCCTAACCTCCCTGGGCCACAGCCCGTACAGCGGACCCGCGGGGCAGATACGTGCCCCCGGGCTCTTCCCCGCACCACGTGCCGTCCTCGATGAGCACCCTGCCCCGGGACACCACAGCCCGCACAGAACCTCGGTAGCTGCGGCCTTCGTAGGGGCTCCAGTCTACGTTCATGTGCAACGCTTCTGCCCGTATCACTCCGCGCGTTCCTGGATCGTACACGACAAGATCTGCGTCCGAACCCGGCGCCACAATCCCTTTGCGGGGGTACAACCCGAACCGCTGAGCTGGAGCCTGGCTGGTCACCACCGCGAGCCGCCCAAGATCCAGCCCGCGGTCTTGCCACTCCGTGTAGAGAAGCGGGAGCGTGGTCTCTACTCCGGGCAACCCGGTGGGAACCCGTGTGAAATCGTCTCGACCGGCGTCCTTCTGGGCCGCGGTGAACGGGCAGTGGTCGGTGGCCACGGTGTCCAGCTCCCCGCCCTGCAGCGCGGCCCAGAGAGCGGCGCGGTCCT
>JAGUVP010000320.1 GCA_020062805.1 Candidatus Bipolaricaulis sp. | reverse complement strand
GTTCGACCGGGAGGTGCGAGACTTCCTCCGCGTTCATGGGAAGAAGGGTGCCCCCTGTCCGGAATGCGGGACCGCGATTGCGCAGATCCTCTACGACGAAGCGCAGACGAACTACTGCCCGCAGTGTCAGCGGACGGGGATCCCCAGCACAGACGGGGAGCCGCGGCAGAGCCGCGGTCGTTAGGTGCGAAGAAGGAGTGCGAGCACGGCTTTCTGGGCGTGGAGGCGGTTCTCCGCCTGATCGAACAAGACCGAGTTTGGGAGACGGGACGCCTCGTAGCTGATCTCTTCGCCGTAGTGGGCGGGGAGGCAGTGCATGACGAGGCACTCGGGGTTGGCAGTCTCTACGAGATCCACATCTACGGTGAACGCCTGGAACGTCTTCCGCCGATCTCCCACCTCACTCTCCTGGCCCATGCTCGTCCATACGTCCGTGTACAGAACATCCGCGCCTCGCGCCGCTTCCTTCGGGTCGTGAACGATTTCCACGGTTCCACCGACGGCGCGCGCTGCGGCGACGATCTCGGCGTCCGGCTCCTGACCTGCGGGACAGGCGATCCGGAACCGGAGCCCGAGCCGGGTTGACGCCTCAATAAGAGAGTGGGCTACGTTGTTCCCATCTCCGATGAAGACCAAGGTGGTACCGCGGAGCGCGCCCCGTTTCTCTCGGATGGTGAGCATGTCCCCCAGAGCCTGGCACGGGTGATGGAGGTCGGACAGGCCGTTGATCACCGGTACCGTCGCATACCGCGCCAGTTCTTCGACGGTATCGTGGCCGAATACACGGGCCATGATCCCGTCCACGTAGCGCGACAGGTTGAGGGCGATGTCCTCGTTTGTCTCCCGCTTCCCGAGCTTGATGTCCTCTGGTCCGAGGTACAGGGCGTGCCCACCGAGATGGGTCATCCCCACCTCGAACGAGACGCGCGTCCGCAGGGACGGCTTCTGGAAGATCATCGCCAGCGTCTTCCCCTGGAGGACGTCCTGATGGGAGATCCCCGCCCGGTGCTCCCGCTTCAGGTGGAGGGCGAGATCGAGGGCTTCCCGCAGTTCATCGGCTCGCCAGTCGGCGACGGTTACGAAATGGCGTCTGGTCACGGTTCCCTCCTCACGTTACGACTCGACTTCCCGAACGAGGATTTGGCGGTGGGCGAGGTCGCGGATGAACTCCGCGTACAGGTCGCCCACGAACGCGTCCTCTGGGGCGACGATCCCCGGCGTGGAGATCTTGCCCTCTCCCACCATCCGCGCTCCGATTGCGGCGGCGAACCCCGTGACGCGGGCCATGGACGAGATCCCGTTCACTCGGTCCGCCTGATCCCACAGGTAGTAGTCGACGCGAGCCTTTCGCCCATTTTTCGTCCCCTCGACCGTGTTCCACATCACGCACACGTCGGCCTCTCCGTCGTGGGCGAGCAGCCGGGGGGTGAGGAGAGCGGAGAGAAACGCCCGGGGGACGACCGCGGCCCCGCCCACGCGCACCGGGTTGAGGTCCAACAGGCCGCACTCCTTCAGGGTGTCGATGGCCTCGTAATGGCCAGGCCAGCGGATCGTCTTCTCCGCGAACTCGCGAAGCCCCGGCCGGGTGTAGATGAACGACGGCATCCCGGGAGTGATCGCGCACTCGAGATCCTCGTCGATTCCAAACTCCCGGAATCGGAACACCTCACGATCGGTGAGGGCGTCCACTTCGACCACCCGGCCGTCTTTGATCACCGGAAGCTTGATCATGTATTCGCGCAGCACGTGGTCGAACGCCCACGTGACCATGTACCTCAGGGGATGTCGCGCCGCGGCGGACTTCTCCGGGATCCCGCCCACGCGCGCGATCGCCGATTCTGCCAGGTCGAGCTTGCGGATCCCCTCTCCGACCGTGATGTTTGACACCCCGGGCGCGAACCCCATCCCGTCGAGGAACGTGACGTCGTTCCGTACCGCCTGCTCATGGAGCCACTCCCCGTACTCGGCTCCCGTCGTGCCGGTCGGCACAGGAAGCCCTTCCGTCTCGTGAGCGTCGGGTCGGCGGTGGTACTCCTCGAGCATGTCCACGAGGTGCAAGCCGTGACGGATCGCGAGTTCAACGACCGTGTAGCTCGTCCGTCGGTCGGGGAGCGCGATCACCGCCACGTCATACTTACCCATGACGAGATCGAGATCTTTGCCGGTGACATCTGCTCTGTGCACGCGAACCTTCGGGCTTCCCAGCCACCGGCTCACCTTCTCCAGCGCTTGCTGCGTGCGGCCGACAAGCCCTACGGCCTCTACCCCGTCTTCCCGGACGAGGTCCCATGCCACGGCAGCACCGATCTTCCCGGTTCCCCCGACGATGAGGATTTTCATTGGACGCTCCCTTTGCCGCTGGCTCGCGGGCGGTGACGGTCTTACGGGTAGTTCTTCGTCACGATGTGGGTGCTCGTGGACGAGACGCCTTCCACTTTGCGGATCTCCTCGGTCACGATGTTGTGAAGCTCCGCCACCGAGAAGCTCGACGGGAGTTCCTCGAACTCGAGGTAGGCGATGATGTCGTAGTCGCCAAACACGGTATCCACCCGCTTCACATGCGGTTTCGTGCGGATGATCTCCGCAATCTTTCCTTCCGTGGCGCCGCGACAGCGGACCAACACGTATGCAGAAACTGGCATGAGTGTGCCCCCTTCGGATCGTTCCTGAGAGCGATGGTAGCCGTTCGCTCCGGTTCGGGCAAAGTTCCTTGGGCCCTCCATCCGGTCTCGGTACAATGCCCGACTATGGATCCTGTGCGCGTGCGGTTCGCACCCAGTCCCACCGGGTACCTTCATGTGGGAGGAGGCCGAACCGCTCTCTTCAACTGGCTCTACGCCCGCCATCACGGGGGAACGTTCATCCTGCGCATCGAGGACACGGACCGCACCCGGTCCACGGGCGAGGCGATCGAGCAGATCTTCGCCTCGCTTCGTTGGTTAGGGCTGGACTGGGACGAGGTGTACCGCCAGACCGATCGCTTCGACCGCCACCGCGAGGTGGCCGCAGACCTCGTCCGTCAGGGAGCGGCGTACGAGTCGGACGGTGCTGTCTGGTTCAGGGTTCCTCCCCATGGGGTTACGACCATCCCCGATCTTCTGGCTGGGGACGTCACGGTCCAGCACACCGAGCTCAAGGACTTCGTCATCCTTCGTTCCGATACGACGCCCACCTACAACTTCGCGTGCGTGGTGGATGACCACGACATGGGGATCACCCACGTCATCCGTGGGGCGGAGCACCTCAACAACTCGCCGAAGCAGCTACTCATCTACCACGTGCTCGGATGGAGCCCGCCCCAGTTCGCTCACGTCCCGCTCATCCTCGGGCCCGATCGGTCCAAGCTCTCCAAGCGCCACGGCGCGGGTTCGGTGCTCGACTACGACGAGCGGGGGATCCTCCCCGAGGCGCTCGTGAACTTCCTCGCCCGGTTGGGGTGGTCCCACGGCGATCAGGAGGTGTTCTCACGCGAGGAGCTTGTGACCCTGTTCGACCTCCCGGGGGTCAACACCTCGGCGGCGGTGTTCGACGACGAGAAGCTCCTGTGGCTCAACCACGAGTGGCTGCGGCGGCTGGAGCCGCACCGGCTGGGAGATCTCCTCGCGGAGCGGATCGTGGTGCGGGGCGTGGCCGACCGGGCGGCAGTGAAGGACATCGGTCGCGAGAAGCTCGCTCGAGCGGCAGTTCTGCTGAGGGAGCGGGGCCGGACCTTGGTGGAGATGGCAGATCGCGCCCGGCCGTACCTGCCCGGTTCCGTCGAGCTGTCTGCGGATGCGCAAGACCTGTGCACCCCAGAGCTGCGATCCGCCCTCAGGGAAGTTGCGATGCGTGCCGAGGCGCTTCGCGATCCGAGCGCTCAGGAATTCGAAACCGTGTTGCGCAGGGCAGCCGACGAGCTGGGTCTTCCCATGAAGTCCCTCGCTCCGGCCGTGCGCATGGCGGTGAGCGGGGCGCGGGTCGGACCGGGACTCTACGACCTGTTGGCGGTCATCGGTCCCCAGATCGTCGCGGCCCGGTTGCGAACCGCTGCCGGTGGTGAGGAAGAAGGATGATGAAGACAGCGCTCGCTGTTTTGTTTGTGTTGGGGGCTGCCTGGGGCGGGTGGGGGCAAGACGTGCGGTTGACCCTCGCCCCTGCTGACGCGGTGGGCGATTGGGCCCAAGCTCTGGTTCCCCTGCGGTTGCGATCGACCCCAGCTCAGGACGTAGCGTTCGATGGGCCGCCTCTCGTTCTCTCCCAGTGGGGCGAAGTCGTTCTCGGTACGGCTCGGTACACCCTCCTCCTCGGGATACGGGCGGATGGCCAGGCCGATCTGTGGGTGGACGCCAACCGCGACAAGCTCATCTCCTCCGACGAAATCCTGGTCGGTTCTCGCGCGTCCGGCTACGTAGAGTGGGTCGCCGAGCTGAGGGCGACGCCATCCGGTGGAGAGGCTTTTCTGTACCCGCTGACCGTGGTGTGGCCGGAAGGACGCGGGTACGTGTACCTCGTCGGTGGCGCGCCCCGATGGGGAGAGTTTACGGCGGGCGGGAGGACGGCGACCGTTGTCCTCGTGGATGGGGACCTCGACGGGACCTACGGGACGAAAGGGGACTTCTACGCCGTGGATGTGGACGGAGATGGGATCGTGCACGGTGAGCCCGATGGCCACGAAAGGTTCGCTCTCGGCGAGGGGTTCACATCTGGCGAGAGGAGTTACCGATTGTCCCACATCGACCCCGGCGGAGCCGCGGTCCGCCTCGTGCCCACAGGGTACGTGCCGCCCAAGCCGCCCCTTCTCCCTGGGTACCCGGCGCCGGAACTGCGGTTCACCACGTTTCCCGACGGGAAACCGTTCGCCCTGTCCGACCTCCGGGGCAAGGTGGTGCTGGTGGACTTCTGGGCCACGTGGTGCGGTCCGTGCATGAATGAGCTACCGCTGCTCCTCGAGCTGTACGAAGCGCACTCGGGAGACGGGTTCGAAATCGTCGGGTTGAGCCTTGATACAAGCGAGCGCGACCTGCGAACCGTGCTCGCCGAGCGTGACGTGGGCTGGCCGGTGGCGTTCGAGGGGAAGAGCTGGGACAACACGCTCGCCCAGCTGTACCGAGTGTATCAGATCCCCACGTCGTACCTCCTCGACCAGGATGGGATCATCCGTTACCGCGACCTGCACGGGAACGAGCTTGCGGAGCGGATCGTCGAGCTTCTCTCTACCCCACTCGCCCCAGTACTCGTGGAAGCTAGTCCGGTCTTGGTTCCGGTTCTCGGCCCCCCGAGGCCGATCCTGGAGGTCCACGCTCCGCCGGAGGTCGGTCTTGTGCCCGGCGAGGGGGGAATGTTCTCTGTGGTGCTTGTCAACACCGCTCCCTACGAAGCCGAGGAAGTGCGGATCTTCTTGGCCGGTCTCCCCGACGAGGCCACAGCCCCTGAAGTCGAGCTGGCGGGGATCCCGGCGTTTGGCGAGCGTGAGGTGCGGCTCGCCGTCGAACTGGCCGGTGCGGTGAGCCCCGTTCTCTCCGCCTCGATCGAGGTGTTGTATCATTACTGCATTGCCGACGCCTGTTTTCAGATCCAGGACGCGGTGCCGGTGGTGTTCGCCGTGGGCGAGGCAAGGCCGCGGCCCTGGGCAATCCCGGCATGGTGGATCCTCATCGCCCTCGGGGTTGGCCTCGTCCTCGCGGTGCTCCTGCGCGGCCGTCTGTTGATCGTGGCGGGGCTTGTTCTTGTGGGCGTGGCGGGAGCGAGCCTGATCGTGGGGGTCCTCCGTGGCCAGGCGACCCAGGCGTGGCGGATTGCAAGCGTCCTGTGCACGTCGTGCGTGGGGATCGACGTAGTGCGGACGGAGGACGTGACCCTGCCCCCCTCTATCCGGGATGCGCTGGCCGCGTTTCCCGGATCGGCCCACCTCATGGTGTTCCACACCCCGTGGTGCAAGTCCTGTCCCTATGCCAAAGCCCTCGTGGCGGAGGTGGCGCGGGCCAACCCCCGGATCTCGTACGAGCTGGTGGACGCCGATCAGGATCGGGATCAGGCGGAGAAGGCGGGCGTCATCCAGGCGGGGCGGGTCATCGTCCCCGCGATCCTCGTCGTCGAGACCGGGAGGGCTTTGTTTGGAACAAGCGACCTCGCTGCGCGGATCCTCGCCGCCCTTGGGGAGATCCAGTGACGCTGCGCACGTTCCGCCGGGGGACCCAATCCCTGGGGATCCTCCTCGGCGTGTTCGGGGCCACCGGGATCGGGATGACCCACCTCCTCTTCCCTGGGCTCCACTGCTACGCGTGCCCGCTCGCCATCACCGTGTGCCCGATCGGGCTCATGCAGAACCTTATCATCTCGGGCACGGTCCCGTTCTACTTTCTGGGGGTCGTTGCCACGTACGGGCTCCTTCTCGGACGGGGGTGGTGCGGCTGGTTCTGTCCGTTCGGGACGGTGAACGATCTCCTTGCGTTCCGCAAGGCCCGGTTCGTGCGAGCGTTGTCACCTCTCAAGCTGCTCGTTCTTCTCGGGACCGGCGTCGCCGCGTGGCGGCTGGCTGACACGTGGTTCTGCAAGCTGTGCCCGGCGGCGTCGCTTACGGCCTCCCTCCCCTACCTCGGGCTCGGCGTGGCCGAGGTCAACACGCCGTTCCTCATCCACATGGGGACCCTGACGATAGTGCTGGTGGGGATGGTGTTTGTGGCTCGGTTCTGGTGCCGTTACCTGTGCCCGATGGGTGGACTCTTATCCCTGTTCAACCGAGTGAGCTTCTTCGGGCTGCGGCTCCGCGCGGATCGCTGCACGGAGTGCGGTGTGTGCGCTCGATCATGTCCGATGGGGATCGAACCGCATCAGAAGATCAACTCGAGCGACTGCCTGAAGTGCGGGAAGTGCATACCTGCGTGCAAGAGCAGTGCGCTGTCCATCGGGTTCTCCCTGCCGGGAGCGAGGGGCCGTGATCCGCTACGCGCTTCTGGGACTGCTGCAAGGGCTGACCGAGTTCCTCCCCGTCAGTAGCTCCGGGCACCTCGTTCTGGCTCGGATCGCGCTGGGGGTGGATGCGCCGGGGATTGCCCTCGAGGCCGCAGTCCATCTCGGAACGCTCGCTTCGCTTCTTCTCTACTTCCGCCGTGACGTAGTCTGCCTTGCGTTGGGGTGGGTCCGTGGTGGGGAGGAGCGGCGCCAACTGGGGCTTCTTCTCGTCGGGACAATCCCCGTTGTTGCCGTCGGTCTTCTCGCACGGGGGGGGATCGAACGGGCGTTTGGCTCGCCGCTCCTCGTCGGCGGGATGCTCTTCGTGACTGCGTTGGTCCTCCTCTTCGGCGATCGGCGGGTCGGCCGCGCGCTGCGGGGGAAGGTACGTTGGGTGGACGCCGCGGCGGTGGGCCTGGCCCAGGCCGCCGCCCTGCTTCCAGGGATCTCCCGTTCCGGCGCCACGGTGGTAACCGGGATCGGAATGGGGCTCACACCGAGTGCGGCCGCTCGGTTCTCGTTCCTGCTCGCCATTCCCGCGATCGGCGGGGCAGCCCTGTTCTCACTTCTGGCGGTCGCCCGCCAGCCAGATGTGAACTGGGCGGGGCTTGCTGTGGCAATGGGGTGTGCCGCCGCGAGCGGACTCGTCGCGGTCCGCACCTTCTTGCGGATCGTTCGGGCCGGTGTGCTGTGGCCCTTCGCGCTGTACTGCGCGGCGGCAGCGCTGGCGGTGCTCGTCCTGGGAAGGGCGACCGCTTAGAACAGGACATCCGCCCTCGTCCTCCGAGGAACGTTCTCCCACCGGTGGGACACTTCTATCTGCCCAGGAGGGAGTCCCCGGCGTTGGCTGCGGACCCCTCCATGCCGACACTCATGAGGCCATGGGTGGGAACTTTAAAAAGGGGATCCGGGGAGTTGCGGTGTTGTGTGCGGCGGTCACAATGGTGGCGTGGACAGCCGGGGGGGCAACCCTCGCTGCCGAAGGTTTCGCCACCACCGGGCAGGGGGGCGCTGGCTGGTATTGGTTACACTCGCAGAGCCATGCCCAGTGGGAGTTCTTCGGCCTTCCCAGCGGTTCAGATCCGTACATCGCGCTTGAGGCGTTCCTCTGTCTATCCCTCCCCAACGGGAGCACACCCGCAGAGATCGAAGTCCGGTTCCTGATCGGCACCGTCGTTGGGCAGAGCTCCGGGTTGCGGGTGGCTCGGCTGAGTCGAATCCAGTCCAACGCGGACTACGCGATGTACTTCGGTCAGGTGTTCATTCCTCGACGCGAGATCGGGTTGGGATCACGGCTCACCGTGCGACTGGAGGGCGGCCCCATCGGTCTGCCCGTCGGTGTGCACCCGCATTCGGTCCGGCTGGCCATGGGCTCAGGCGGAGGAGCGCCCATGGTGAGCAGCAGTGTTCTGAGCGGTCAGGGAGGGAGCCTGGAGGAGGTCTACGGATCTGGAGGGGCGGCAACCCCCTTCGCTGCTGCAGCGCCGGTACGCACCTTACCCGATTCCGCGGTGATCAACTCCGCGCCGTTTCTCACTCCGGGGACCTATCGCGGGACACTGGGCTGGAGCGGCCCGTACGACACGCCCACCGGGATGGGCCTGTACAGAGTCAACCTGCGTGTCGACGAGGTCGTGACGTTGCGTGTCGAGACAACCTCGCCGTGCCTGCTCGTGCTTGTGGACCCCACGGGCCGAAAGGTAGGGGAGATCGAAGGAAGCTCCTGGCTGGGTTTGGAGTACCGGGCTACGGTGGGCGGCGCCTGGCAGGTCCACATCATCTGCCGCGAGGGAGGGCCGCGCTTCCCCTACACGCTCACGCTGGGCATCCGTCGGTAGGCCGCAAGAGCGGCCGCTCAGCGCCCGAGCTTGCGGGCAAGGTCGTCCCATGAGAGCCGGACCGCCACCGGCCGGCCATGGGGACACCGCGCGGGCTCGGTCGTGCCCTTCCATCTCTCGACGAGGGCTTCCTGCTCCTCGTGAGAGAGGGTCTCTCCTGCTCGAATCGCAGCCGCGCACGCCACCTCCCGCCACAGCTCGACCAACACGGGCTCTCCCTCCAGGAGTTGCTCGGCCACGGTGGCGATCGGTTCCTGGAAGCCAAGGCGTGATTGACGCTCGGCGAGCGGTGCTGGCCAGCCGCGGAGCAGAAACGTTCGTTCCCCAAAGGGCTCGAGGTGAACACCGAGGGACTGCAGCAAGGGGAGCGCTTTGCGCAAAGCTTCAGCGCGGTCGAAAGGGACTTCAATCTGGACGGGCACGAGGAACTCCTGGGTCGGGAGTCCCGTGCCGTCGCGGCTTTGTTCGAACAGAACACGCTCGTGGGCCGCATGTTGGTCCACGATCTCCAGGTCTCTTTCGCTTTCGACGATGAGGTAGCTCCCCTGGACCTGGCCCACCAGCCGCCACGGGCGGGTGATGGAAGAGAAGGGCGCGGATTCCGAGAGGAGCATGGGCTCACTTCCGGCGCTGAACGGAGGGGGTGGGGACCACGCTGCGGCTGCCGACTCCCCCAGCGGCGGTGCCGCCGTCTGTCCGCCCAGCGCCCGCAGCGCCGCTCGTCGGAGGAGATCCATCACCGCCTTGTCCGACCGGAACCGGACTTCTTCCTTTCTAGGGTGTACGTTCACGTCGGCGAGTTGGGGGTCTGCGTCGAGGTAGAGGAAGAACGCGGCGTGCCCGCCTCGCGGGAGATACCGCGCGTAGACCTGGGCGATCCCCAGGGCAAGCACCCCCGGTCGTACCGTGCGCCCCGACAGGAACAGGTGCTGATCCACCCGCGTTGGGCGAGCCAGAATCGGCGGGCCGAACCACGCTTGCAGTCGGAACCCGGGCTCCTCCATCTCCACGGCGGCGAGCTGAGATGCGAACGCCTCTCCGTACACCTGGCCGATACGAACGAGGGGGTTCTCGGCGGGCGGAACATCGAGGAGATCTCTTCCCTCCGATCGGATCGTGAACGCGGTTGCGGGGCGGGCGAGGACGATCCGCCGTAGGGTAGAGAAGAGACGTCGCCTCTCCACCGGCGGCGCGTCGAGAAACTGCCGTCGCGCTGGGACGTTCCAGAACAAGTCGCGAACTTCCACCGTCGTCCCCACCGGGCGTGGGGCGGGCTGGTCCACCGTCACCACCCCTTCCTCAACCCCCACTTCATGCCCCCCATCCGATCCTTCGGGGCGCGAGGTGAGCGTTACCCGAGCTACGGCGCAGATCGCGGCCAGCGCCTCTCCCCGAAACCCGAGGGTCCGGATGTGGCGGAGGTCCTCCTCGGTGGAAAGCTTGCTGGTCGTGTGCCGTTCGAGGGCGAGCCGCATCTCATCGGGTGTCATCCCCACGCCGTCGTCGTCCACCCGGAGGAGGGCGATCCCGCCCTCGGCAACCTCGACCCGGATCCGACGCGCTCCGGCGTCGAGCGCGTTCTCGACGATCTCCTTTGCCACCGAGGCAGGCCGGTCGACCACTTCCCCGGCGGCGATCTTGCGGATCACTGCTTCCTCCAGCCGTCGAATGGGCACCGTGGGGCAAGGCTACTTCCGCTTGCCACCGTTTGCCAACGGTCCCTGCTTGCGTTACTCTCGCCCGAGACAGGACCAAAGGAGGCCAATCCGATGCACACCGTCCCTGAACTGATCGCCCTTCTCGGGCTCTCCACCGAGAACCAAGTCCGGAACCGCATTGAAGCCGTTCGGGACCTCCTTCTTGGCTCGCTCCGCCGGGGCCCCAACAACCAACTTCTCGTCACGGACGACGGCCTCCGGCTCCTGCGGGACCTCCAGGCGTTGTGCGAAACCGGACATACCTTGGCCGAAGCGGCC
>JAGUVP010000122.1 GCA_020062805.1 Candidatus Bipolaricaulis sp. | reverse complement strand
CGCCCCGGCCCGCTTGAGGAGGGCTTCGCCGAGAAGCTGCGACGCCCCGCTCTCCACGAGCGCCGCCCCGACCACCACCATCCCTCCTACGAGGAACACCACGTCTGAGGCAAACCCGCTGAACGCCACGGGGAACTCCACCACCCCCAGGAGGGCCATCGCCACGCATGCCCCGACCGCGGTGACCCCGAGGGGAATCCACTCTGTGACGTAGAGGAGAAGCGTTACGCCTAGGACGACAAGCGAGGCAAGGGCAGGGGTCACGTCCCCTCCTTGGGAAGGGGTCGTGATAGACACAGCGACTCAGACGAGACGATGGGCAGCATGTTCGATGCGGGTGGTAGCATACGGGTCCCCTTCGCTCCCCTCAACTGCCAGAGTGTCCGGTCAGCTTGATGTAGAGGCGCTTTGCAGCCGCTTGCTCCGCCTCTTTCTTCGACCTCCCCCGCCCGGTGGCCTCGCCAGCGGGGAGGGAAACCTGTACCGCGAAAACCTTCTTGTGCTCAGGACCTTCCGAGGAGACGACCTCGTACTGGGGGAGTCCTCCAAACTGAGCCTGGCTCAGTTCCTGGAGAAGGGATTTGTAGTCTGGGGAACTCATCGCCGCGTCGGCGGCAATCCGGGTGCGCAGGAGTTCGTCGACCAGACGAAGGGCTGCGTTGTAGCCATGGTGGAGGAACACGGCCCCCATGACGGCCTCGAAGGCAGAGGCAAGCACGGACGGCCGGCTGCGGCCTCCGCTGTCCTCAGCGCCTTTGCCGAGGAAGAGCAGTTGCCCCAGGCCCAACTCTGTCGCCACTTCTGCCAGCACGGGGCGGGACACGATCACTGCCCGGACCTTGGACAGGTCTCCCTCATCCCGATCGGGGAAGAGACGGAACAACAGGTCGGCAATTGTCAGGTCGAGGACTGCGTCGCCGAGGAATTCCAAGCGCTCGTTGCTCTCCCCTCCGTGCTCGTTTGCATACGAGTCATGGGTCAGGGCGGCGCGAAGGGCGTCTTCGGGAACCTCTGAGTTCAGCCGAGCGAGTAGAGCAAGCAGAGGAGGATGAGCCAGCATCGCAGCTAGACTCGTCCCGTTTGCGGTGCCGTTCCAGCTGAAATCGGACGCCCCAGGAGTCGTTCGAGCCGGCGGTTGAGCTTGGTGAGCAGGGATTCCTCTGAACCCAGCGGGTCGACGAGCACCGTGATCAACCCTGCCCGGCGTCCGCCCAGGATGTCGGTGAGCAGCTGGTCACCCACCATCGTCGCCTGATGCGGGTGAACCCCCAGACGATCGAGGGCAACCCTGAACCCTCGCTGCAGCGGCTTGTGTGCCGAGCTAACCAACACGATCCCCCTTTCCCTCAGCCCCTGCGCCAGGAGGTGATCCGGGGGAACGAAGGCATTGGTGAGCACGGAGAGCCCCAAGTGCTGCTGGGCAAGCCGATCCAGCAGCGCCCATGTTGGGGGATCGATCTCCCACACCCGCCACCGACAGAGGGTGTTCTCGAGGTCGTACAGGATCGCCCGAACACCCTGCTGGACAAGGCTGTCGTAGTCCACGTCGTGGACCGAACCAGCCACGTGGTGGGGGCGAATCCACCTCACGTCTCGACCCGCACCTCCCCGATGTGCACGTACCGGGCCGCTCGGGCGAGGGTGCGCCGGACCTCGTCGGCGCACCCCGGGGCGATGAACACCTTGAACATTCGGCGCGGGGGTTCGTCGCGGTACTCGCGTCGCACGTTGGCAAGTCCTGACCCCGACGAGAACACCGCGTCCAGGAAGTGGACGGCCTCGGGTTCCATCTCCACCCACGCCGTGATCGCATCGGTGGGCTGGGGTAGAGACCGTACGGCTGCGAACCGGTCACCCACGGCTCTTCTCCGCGATGAACCGGTGGAGGGAGGTCTCCGCGTCGCAGCCGAGCTGCCGGGCCAGGGCGACGCCTTCGAGGAGGATCTCCCCCACGATTCTCTCCGGTTGCAGTGCACCCTCGGGTTTGCGGAGCCGGGCTCCGATTGGGACAGGCTGTCCTGCGGCTTCCTGGACCTCCACGAGTTTCGCCGCCGCGACGAGGGCGGGAAGATGGCGCTCGCGCACGGGTCGCCCCTCATGCTTCTTGATCTCTTCCCATTTCAGTCGGACTGCATCTGCTGTGTCGACCTGTTCCTCTCCGAACACATGGGGATGGCGCCGTACGAGCTTTGCGCGGAGGGAATCCGCCACCTCACCGATCCCGAAATGGCCTGCCTCGACCTCGATCTGGGCGTGGAGAAGCACCTGGAGGAGGACGTCCCCCAGCTCGTCCTTCATCTCCTCGGTCGATCCATCGGTCACCGCCGCCGCCGCTTCGTACGCTTCTTCGAGAAGGTACGGGACGAGGGTGCGGTGAGTCTGAGCGCGATCCCACGGACACCCCGTGGGGCCTCGCAGGCGAGCGATCACCTCCACGAGGTCGCGCAGTGCCAGGACGGGATCGCGGTGCGGGTGGGTGTCGCTCATCGCAGTTGGGTCAAGGTGAGCCGTTCGAGAAGCGCGGCCACCTCCTCAGTGCGGAACGTGGGATCGGCTGTCTGGATCCGTTTTAGATCCGCCACTCCTTCCTCGTACCGAACGAGTTCGGCATAGAGCTGGGCGCGTTGCCACAGGAACTCGAGTCCCAACGGTCCCAGCGGGGCTCCAACTCCCACCCGGCTCTCCTCCACCTTCACCATCTGAGTGTAGATGGAAAGCTTCTGCCCGGCGGCGACCGTTTGGTCGAGAGCCTGGCGATAGTGGTCGAGGGCCCGATCGTACTGGACCTTGGCCAGGTAGCAGTCCCCGAGGCCGATCAGAGCATCGAGGTTCCCGGGCACCTGCTCCAGGATTGCCTCATACTGGACGATTGCCCCATCGTACTTGTACTGGTCCCGGAAGTAACCGGCGAGGAGATAGCGGGTCCGGATGTCGGTTGGGTCCAGGGCCACGATCTTGCGGGCAATGGATTCCTTGAGCGATACAGGGACCGCGCGCTGGAGAGCCTGACGGTAGGAGGACAACGCCTTGTCTTGATCGCCAAGCTTCGCATGTACGTCGCCCAGACCGACGTGCCCCTCGGCTCGGTACGGAAACACGCGGATGGCATCCTCGTACCTCTTCTTCGCTTCCGCAACCTGGTCGGCCACCAGGTACGCCCCTGCCAGCTTGAGAAGGGCGTCGGCAGATAGGCCGCGCCTGTACGCGGCGTCGTAGCGGGCGATCGCCCCCGCCGTGTCTCCTTGGGCGAGGAGAAGATCACCGTGCAAAGTCAGTGCAGTGGCGTTGTTCGGCTCGCGGGCGAGGACCTCTTGGAGCAACGGGTCGGCAAGGGCCAGCTGGTTGCCACGTACGTATGCCGCGGCGAGTTTCAGGCTGAGCGCGGGGTTCCCCGGCTGGAGGTCGAGGGCCTTGCGGTACGCTTCCGCCGCTCCTGTGTGGAGCTCTATTGCCATCAGGACATCGCCCTGACCGATGTAGGCGGCCACGAAGCCCGGCCGGGCTTCGATCGCCTGCCGGTACTCCCCTTCAGCCGCTACCCAGTTCCCCGCTTGGCGGTATGCTTCCGCACGCGCGTACCGTGCCTCCGCGCTCTGGGGGGCGAGGGCCAGCAAGCGCTGGAAGAACGCATCATCCCCCATTCCCGTTTCGATGAACGCGAGGTAGGCCGCAACGGCCCTGTCCTTGTACATCGCCTCTTCGGCGTACAGCCGGGAGATCTCGGCCTCGCCGTCCGGTGAAAGCTCTGGGTTGGCTTCGACTTCGATCCGCCTGGCCACTACGGCCGTCAGCAGCTCCTCGTACAGCCGTCCAATGTAGTAGGTCACGTACGAATCGGTGGCTGATCCGCTGGCACGGATAGCCTCCAGCTCGGCGAGGGCTTTGGTCTTGTCCGTTCCGTAGGCCATCGCTGCCGAGAGGAGGGGATCGGGAGTTTTCACCTCGGTCTGCTCACGGCGCGCGGCGTACCACGTGCTCCAGCGGTTGCTCTCTTCGTCGCGGACATAGTCTGCCCGCACCGTGTCGCGGATCTCCGCGAGCGGCGGCACTCCGGCTTCCCGGCGCTCGATGAGTTTCACGATGTGGAACCCGTCCTCGTCGTCTACGAGCTTGATCTGGCCGACCTCGCTCAACCACACCGCGTCCGTGACCTGCTCCGAGAACGGGGAATCAGACAGACCGAACCAACCCGTCTCGCCGCCGCTGTCCTTCGTCGTCTCGTCGAGGGAGTGAGTCTGGGCAAGGGCGGCGAAGTCCGCCCCGGGTTCGTTCACCTTGCCGAGAAGCTCGTCGGCGAGCCGTGCCTCACGGACGAGGATGTGCGCCACGCGGACCCTTTCCGGTTCGTTCTCGTACCGGTTTCGGTTGTTTTCGTAGTAGGCGACGAGGTCGACCTCGGTCGGCTCGATCGGGCCGACGGCCATCTGCCGTACCCGCTCCTCGCGCAGGCGGGCTTCCTCTTCGCGCGCTAGATCCTTCTTGTAGGCATCGAGCGTGTATCCCTGGAACTTCAGGTACTCCTCAAGGTCCCGGTCTGTGAGGCCGTACTGGACGAGGATCGACTGGTAGCGATCGTTCACGGCCTTATCCAGCTCGGTCTTGGCAACCGTCACCCGCAGCTCACGGGCTGCCTTGTCGAGGATCACCGACCGAACGATCTCTTCGGCCGCTTGGGCCTGGTAGGGGAGCGCTCGATAGGCTCCTTCGGTCCCGCGGAGGAGTTCCTCGAAGTCAAGCCCGTACAGCGCGTACAGCTGTCTGTAGTACTCGATAAGGTTTCCGTAGGCCTGGGCGAACTCCTGGCGGGTCGTCTTTCGTCCGTCGACGATGAGGACAACTTCCTCCGCACTTCCGGGTGGAGGCGAGCTCAGCAATCTCAATCCTCCCGCCACGACGATCGAGGCGACGAACCCGATCACCAACATCCAGATGATGGTCTTCTGATGACGCTTGAAGAATCGGTTCATGGATTCTTGTCCCCCTGCCTTTCCTTAATCACACGCATGAGTTGGTGCCCTGCCGACCAGATACCGCTTGCCAGGCCCAACGTAATCCCCACAGCACGCCCCGCCCGCCCGCCCGTGAGAAGGTCCACCCCGTACCCCAAGCCGAACCCCACGGCTGCACCACCGGCCACAAGAAACCCCAACTGACCGACGAGGGGCAGGCTCGCCAGGACCTCTCGGTACGGGTCAAATTTCGTGCCAATCCTCCGTCGTGGGGACATGGGGCTCCACAGGTGGACGGGGGGCGTCTGCGCGGCGGCGCGGGCGCAGAACCGGGACCGGGGTTCGCGATCGAACCGTGAAGCGAATTCCCGTCCTTGTTTCGTCGCTCACATTCACCTCGACGAACGAGGGGACGAAGTACAGGTCCACGCCGCTGGAGGCCACGTAACCGCGGGCGATGGCGATGCACTTCACCGCCTGGTTCACCGCCTTGGGACCGATGGCCTGCAACTCAGCTCTTCCCTCCTCGCGAAACGCGTTCGCTACCGCTCCCGCGGCCGAACTAACCTCCGAGGTGGATGCGATTTTGAGGATATTCACCGTCCCCCTCCTTAGCGGGCTGTGTCCACGAATTGAGCTTGACGGACGACGGTCACCTTGATCTCCCCTGGGTACTGGACCTGTTCTTCGATCCTGCGCGCAATATCATACGCGAGCTTCGCTGCCATGTCATCCGTCGTCTTCTCGGGCCGCACGATCACCCGCACCTCACGTCCGGCTTGGATCGCGTACGCCTCCTTCACCAGGGGGTAGGCCACCGCGATCTTCTCCAGCTCTTGCAGCCGCTGGCAGTATCGTTCATAGGTTTCTTGACGCGCCCCGGGTCGGGCTGCAGACAGGGTATCCGCAGCCTGGATCAGGACCGCGGTCACAGTGGAGGGATCAGCCTGCCCATGGTGGGAGGCAATCGCGTTCACGATCGGCCACGGCTCGCCGGCACGGCGGGCGAGATCAGCCCCGATGAGCGCGTGCGGTCCTTCCACATCGTGGTCCACGGCTTTGCCGATATCGTGAAGGAGCCCTGCCCGTTTGGCAGGCTTGGGGTCGATCCCGATCTCGTCAGCGAGCAGCCGCGCGAGGAAGCTGACCTCAAGCGCGTGCTGGAGTTGATTCTGGCCGTAACTGGTGCGGAAGTGAAGCCGGCCCAACAGCTGGATAAGGTCGCTGGGCAGGTCGAGCCCCACCTCAAATGCCGCCTTCTCGCCTGCCTCGATGATCGCCTCTTCCACGCGGTCCTTCGCCTTGCGCACCGTCTCCTCGATCCGGGCGGGGTGGATCCGGCCGTCTTCGAGAAGCTTTTCCAACGCAACCCGGCCGATCTCCCTCCGCACGGGGTGAAACGAGGACAAGACCACCGCCTCGGGCGTGTCGTCCACCAAGACCTCGACCCCAGTCAACGCCTCGAACGCGCGGATGTTGCGTCCGTCGCGTCCGATGATGCGCCCTTTGTACTCGTCGTTGGGGAGGGGGACCGTGGTCACCGTGGCTTCCTCGGCGTAGTCAAGGGCGTAACGCTGGACGGCGTTGGCGAGGATTCGGCGTGCGCGGCGCTCCGCCTCTTGGGTTGTGCGCCGTTCCACCTCGCTGATCTTGCGAGCGAAGTACCGCTCCGAGTCGGCTTCCACCAGTTTCAGGAGGTATTCTTTGGCCTCTTCTTCCGTGAGGCCGGTCAGCCGCTCAAGGAGCGTCTGTTCCTCACGGAGCAGTTCCTGACCTGTCTCCAAGAGGTGAACGACCTCGGCCTCGTCCTGGCGGATCGAAGCCTCAATCGCCTCCAAATGCTGAGCCTTTTTGCCGAGACGCTCCTCCCGCTGGCGAAGGCGCTCGTCAAGCTGAACGAACTCAGCTTCCTTCTTTCGCAGGCGTTCCTCTTCCCGCTCCCGCAACTCCTCGACCTCGTGCTGGGTGAGGAGGATCCGCTCGCGGTGAACTCGCTCTGCTTCCCCACGGGCTTCGGTGAGGATCGCCTCAGCCCGCTGGCTCACGGTGCGCCGGCGCGCGCGGGCCAGCAGGAGCCCTAGTCCTGCTCCCAAGGCAAGGGCGAACAGGCCAAGCGCAACCGAAGACCACGGAAACGGTGTCCCCGGTGTCGGTGGCGGCGTCCCTGCCTGAGCTTGAGCCCACGCCGGCACGACCAAACCAACTACGGCGATCCAGCCTATCCAGAACATTCGGTGTTCTCCTCGTGTTCGGATCACTTTATTCTCTCGGTTTCGCTTTCTCAACCAGTGTCGCCGCTGCCGCGGGAAGGAACGTCAGGCTCCACAGAAGCGTGAATCCCAACCCGAGGAGGGCCGATGTGCCGAGCAGTCGGAGGCCCGGGGTGTGGGCAGCGAGCAAGGCCCCAAACGTGGCCATCGTGGTCAATGAACTGACCGCAATCGGTACGATACTCGCCGCCGCCCCTCGCACCGCCGCATCCCCGCCTGCGGACCGCTCTTCGTCCACCCGGTGCAGGAGGTGTACGGCGCTGTCCACGCCGATTCCGATCAGGAGAGGCGAGATGACGATGTTGGTGAAGTTGAACTGGATTCCGAGAAGGTTCATCCCGGCCAGCATCCATACGTAACCCATCGCCAATGGGGCCAGCGCCAGCGCTGCCTCACTGGCCTGCGGGAAATCGCGCCACACCAGAAGGAAGATGATCACGATAGCGAGGACTGTCGACAGCAGGAAGTCGCGCCGCATGTACTCCTCGAGCTGGGCAGTGACCTCCGGAATGCCAAACCGCTCCACCCCGAGTCCGTCCGCCCAGTCGAGGAATGCTCGCAGATTGGTCTTCGTCAAGATGGCGCGCGTTACCCGCGCCTCAACGACGTACCTCCCGCTTTTCGTGGCATACTGCGACCGCATCTCCACAGGGAGAAGTGCGAGGATTTGATTGAGCAGGTCAGCCTCAGGGGGGAGGTCCGCGATCTTGTCGACGAACTCCCTCACCACGGCGAGATCTGCCGACATCTTCTCCATTCGGACAGCATTTTCCATCACATCTACGTCCTCCAGGTTCCACAGCAGGTGGACGAGATCGATCGATCCTTCGGACAGGGCCTCCGCAAGCTTGATCTGTCCAGTCAGTACAGCGACGAGTTCGCGCTTCGAGAGGTCCACGATCAGGGTACGAAGTGCTCCCAAGGTCTTGTCCCATCCCTCGAGCCAGTTGCCCAAGCTATCCACGCCATGCTGCACGTCAGCTATAGGGAGATCGAGGATCGAGTCCCTGCCCCCCAGCAGCTCTTTCGGAAGAAGTCCACGCACCGAGGAGGTGGAGTGCACCAACGGCTGACGAGCGAGTTCCGCTTCCAGAGGGGCGATATCGTCGGGATGATCCACGAAGAACCGGAATGAGTCCCCTAGCCACACATCACCCGCAAACTCGCGCGTGACCGTGGTCAGGAGGGTCTGGCCCGGCGTGACGGGGGCCAGCTCGTCCGACACAAAGCGAAACTGCACACGGGTTGCTTGGTACAACACCGCCCCGGTGAGAATCAACCCCACCGCCACGATTCCCGGCCGCAGACGGAGGAACCGTCGGTACACGGGCCGCAGCGCAGTTGTGGAAGCGATGGGGCGCTTACGGGAGGAGGGGCGGCGATCCCGCGTGGTTAGGGAAACCAGGGCGGGGGTCAGGAGAATCGTCGTCAAGAACGAGATGAGGATTCCCAATGATGCGATGGCCCCCATCTCCCACATGGCGCGGGAATGCGAGAGGAGAAGACAACTGAACACCACAGCCGTGGTTATCGCTGCGGTGAGGCAGGCGCTGCCCTTCGTCCGGACCGCCGTGGTCAGTGCTTCCTTGACCCGTGCACCTCTCGATCTCTCCTCGACGTACCGGGACAGGATGTGGATCGAGTAGTCGATTCCTAGACCGAGGATGAGGGCGGGCAGAAACACGGTGAGGAGGTTGAACCCTCCGACTGCGATCTTGGCCCACGCCATGGTGAACAGGGCAGAGACAAGCACTGGTACCACTGCCGCCAGGCACAAGAGCGGACTCGCGAACGCCAGGAGCACCAACACGAACACCGCGGTCGAGGACACGATCGTTACCAGGTTCATGTCGCGGCGGATGATCTCATCGGTCTCGACGGTTATCACGTAGGTTCCCCCGATACCCACAGTCACCCCGAGGTCATCCAGATCCGCCTGGCTCACCGCCTCTCGTACGAAGCGGGTCACGGATTGATTGTAGGGGAGCGAGTCAAACGGACGACGTGTTGGCCAGATCTGAAGGATCAGCCGGGTACGATCCCGGGATACGATCGGTTCGCCCTCATCCTCAGGTGCAGGCCGGTCGAGGACGGTTCGGGAGATTCCCGCTGCCTTGGAGAGCAGGGGTTGTTGGCCAACCGTGGCTGTCAGCAGGTGCAGAACGGCGTGTCCAGCGGTGGTGAGTTCGCGAAGCGTCGCTGCGACCGCTGAGGGCTCAGGGGTTATCGTATTCACAGAGGCGACGATGTCCTCCAATGGGCGGATCGTTGGCAATCCGGGGAAGCCCGCCTGGACCTCACGGGCAATCGCTCGCAGGCTCTCCAATTCCTCTGAAGAGAGGGTACGGAAGATGAGCAGCTCTGGTGGAACTGCGGTGCCCTTTCCTACTCGGTAGGAAGCGGCGGCGAGGTCTGGGTTGTCGTCAAGGTCAAGCTTCTGGATGACCCGTTCGGCGGCCATGAACAGGATTTCTTCGCGCTCAGCTAGATCCGAAGGGGGGGAGGAGAGGGTGAACAGAACAGCGATGATCTCCGTGCTGGCCATCTCTTGTTCGATAGATTGGAACTTGACTACCAGCGGATCCTGTTGGGGCAACAGATCGAGGTATGCGGTGCGGATCGGGAAATCCTGGATGTAGAGGTAGGCAAGGAAGGTCAAACCGACGAACAGAACAACGATGACCAGTGGCCACCGGGTAGAAACTCCGGCCAGGAAGAGAAACAGGCGATCCCGAAGCCGCAGAGGGCTAGCGGGCTTGGGCTCGTTCGCCGGACGGTGTGCGGATGGTGATGGCATAACCGGTGAGCTTGGCCGCCAGTTCTACGTTGTGTCCATCGCGACCGATGGCGAGTGAGATGTCGCTCCCCGGAACAGTGACCACGGCTGTCCTGGCGGGCTCATCGAGTTCGATCTCCAAAGTGCTTGCCGGGGCAAGTCCTCCACGGATCACCTGCCGCACGTCCTCGTTCCAGCGCACGATGTCCACCTTCTCTCCCGAGAGCTCACGGCTCACGGCTCGGATTCGGCTTCCACCGGGTCCGATGCAGCTTCCCACCGGATCGATCCGTGGATCCACCCCCCGCACGAGGACCTTCGACTTCACCCCCGCCACCCGCGCCACCTTCACCACTTCCAGCATGCTCTGTTCAAGCTCCGGCACCTCGAGGGAGAGGAGCCGGGCAACGAAATCGGGATTGGCGCGGGACACGTAGATCCGGGGATCACCTTGGGTTCGGTCCACCTGGTAGAGGTAGGTGCGCAGCCGACGACCGGGGACATAGCGCTCCGTCGGCATCCGTTCCTCGCTCGGGAGAAGTGCCTCCACCTCGCCGAGGTTAATCCACACGTCGCGACCTTCGAACCGATGGACGAACCCGTGAAGGATCTCCCCGATCCGCGACGCGTACATTTCGTAGAGACCTTCCCGGCGGTGGCGGAGGATCTCGCGGCGGAAGAAGTCCTCGGCGCGACGGGACTCGATGCGGCCCAGCTGTTTGACGAGATCGAACTCCTCTCCGTTGACGCGAACATCTCCCGAGCGCCGGTCGATCTCCACCAACGGCGGTTCGTCGCCGCCGAACTTTGCCTGATGAGCAGAAGCAATCGCTTTCTCAATCGCCCCAAACGCCACTTCGCGGTCAATCCCACGGGCGCGGGCCATCTCCTCAATGGCCTCCAAGAACTCAATGTTCATCGGTGTCCCTGTTCGTAGACGATGCGGGCTGAAGCGATCTCGGTGAACGGAATCTCCGTTTCCGTTCCATCGAGAACGATCGCGCCCGGTGCGACCTGGGTGAGCCGCCCGCGATGTGAGCTTCCCTGTTGGGTCCTCACCTGGATCAGCTTCCCCACGGCCTGGACGTAGTGCCGGGGATCGAGAAGTGCTCGCTCTACCCCGGGAGACGACACCTCAAGCAGATAGGAATTGGGTACAGGATCTTCCTTGTCCAACAGGGAACCGATCACCCGGTTTGCTCGGGCGCAATCGTCGAGGGTCACTCCCCCCGGACGATCCACCTGTACCGCGAGTTGCATTCGTTGCCCCTGGCGGCGAAGCTCCCAGTGGTACACCTCCACTTCGGCCTCGGCAGCGCCCCGGTGCACGAGTGCATCGAGTTTTTCCTGAACCCTTTCCATATTTGCGATTATACTTGTCGCCTGTGGCGGATACAACGAACGGAATGCGTCTAGATCACGTCCTAGTGGAAGAGAAGGAGGAAGGAGAGCGGCTTGACCGCCTTCTCTCCTGCCGGCTGGCGATCCCTCGTGCTCAGGCCCAGTCCCTTCTCGCTTGTGGTGCAGTACGGATCGGGGGGATGGTCCCATCCCGATCGCGACGGGTAAAAGCCGGGGAGACGGTCGAGGTTCGCTGGGTTGGACCGGGGATCGTCCCCACCCCGGCCCCGATCCCGATCTTGCACGAGGACGATGCCCTAGTCGGGGTGAACAAGCCGCGCGGGGTTCCTGTTCATCCCGTGGGCCATACCCCTCAGGTGACGGTGGTATCCATCCTCCTCGCCCGCGGCCCGCTTGCCCCGAGCACACCTGGGCGCCCTGGAGTGGTGCACCGGTTGGATGCAGCTACCACCGGCGCCCTTGTACTGGCGAAGTCCTCGGAAGCACTCCACGGGTTGATGGAGCAGTTCCGCCACCGGCAAGTGCAGAAGGAGTACCTGGCCCTCGTGCACGGCGTGGTGGACGTGGCGGAGGGAGTGAT
>JAGUVP010000117.1 GCA_020062805.1 Candidatus Bipolaricaulis sp. | reverse complement strand
GCTCTACGGGTGGACGCCGACGTTCACCGGGGTCAACATCCCTGCGGGGGGCGAACAGACGTTCACCGTCAGCCACACGTTCCCGATCGACCTCTGCACTGAAGCCACCGGTTGCACCGTTTCCCTCCTCATCGAGGCCGACTACGCGGGCACGATCTGCGAGTGCAGCGGCACAAACAACGCGCGGTGCGTGGACTTCCCGGTGGAGATCCCCGATCTCGCGGTGACGGCGGTGGTCCCCAGCGTGCTGAATGCCTGCGAGCCGGGGACGGTGGCGGTGACCGTCGCCAACGCAGGGTGCGTGGCGAGCCCGGCGGGAGTGGTGGTCCGGATCACCGGCGCTGCCACCGGAGAGATCACGCTGCCGGCGATTCCCGCTGGGGAGACGGCGACTGTCACGGTAGACCTGAACGAGATCCTCCCCTGCGGCTTCCACGAGGTCACGGCCACAGTGGACCCGGATGCTCAGGTCTGCGAATGCTCGTCGGCGAACAACGCCCTCGGGGCGGGGTTCACCGTGGTGGATCCGGACCTCAGCCTCACCGACCTCGTCGTCCTATGCCAGGGCGACGGGAGCTTCACCGTGACCGCCACGGCGAGGAATGGAGGGACCGAGGCTGCCGCGCCCTCCACGGTCAGGATCTGGGTGGACGGCGCGCTGTTCCACATCGTCTACGTCCCAGCCCTCGACATCGGCGCGACGTTCCCCATCTCCTACGTCACCCCGCGCCTCAAGTGCGGGCTGGACCACCTGTTCACGGTGACGGTGGACGAGGACGACGAGATCTGCGAGTGCAACGAGGGGAACAACGTGGTGGAGGCGGTTGCGGGCTGTCCCTGCCCGGGACTCGTGACGGGGAAGACCACCACCGAGATCCTGCGCGCCGGAAGCTCGGTTCCCACCAACTCCCCGGTGCAAGCCGGCGACCGGATCACCTACACCCTGTCCGTAACGAACGTCGGCCTGGGTTGGGCGTTCAACGTGGACCTATGGGACGAGCTGCCGGCGGAGTTCCTGTACGTCTGGGGAAGCACGTCGGCGATCTGGCCGGGAGGCAGCTCCACCGCGGATCCCGTTGGCGCTCCCGGCCCGTACCTGACGTGGAACCTCTCGGCTGAACTGCGCCCAGGCGAGACCGTGGCCCTCACCTTCCAGATCTTCGTGACCAGCGGAGTGCTTCAGGGAGCGAGCTACACCAACACGATGGGCGCCACGGGCAACGAAGGCGAGGGAACGCCCATCCCACCAGACAGCGGTGTCCCCAACGATGACGACCCCGACGACAGGAGTTCGGTCACCCATCCCGCCGCTGTCCCGGCGTTGGCCCTCGACAAGGCGATCTCGGACGTGCTCCGGGGAGGGGCAAGCCGCGGACCGGCCGGCCCTGTGGAGCCGGGCGACGTCATCGTCTACACGGTGACGATCCGCAACGTGGGCTACGGCGTGGCCTACAATGTGGACTTCACCGACCTCCTGCCCCCTGGCGTGGAATACGACACGTCGTACGGCGACGGGGTGTACACCGTGGATCAGCCAGCGACAGGTCCCTATTCCCTCGGCATCGCCGATGGTTCGTCGGGACTGGTCAGCGCTGACATCTCCGCCACCCTCGCGGTGGGCGGAAGGCTCATCTCTGTGTACCGCGTGCGGGTTCTGAGCACCGTGTCCCAAGGCGTGCCCCTCGTCAACAACGCCGTGGCGACCGGCGAGGATGGGGCGGGAACGCCTATTCCGGAGTTCAACTCCCTCGTGGGCGATGCGTACCCCGATCGAGACTCCACCCAGATCGGGGTGGTGGAGCCGGGGTTGGCCCTGGAGAAGGAGATCATCGACGTTCTGCGCGGTGGGATCAGCATCTGGCCGACCCCGATCGTCCTGTGGGGAGACGTGATCGTGTACCGGGTGACGGTCCGCAATGCCGGCCTCGGCACCGCCTACAACATGAACCTCACCGACGAGCTCCCGTTCGGCGTCGCCTACGACACCACGCACGGGGACGGAGTCTACACCGTGGACAGCCCTACTGGCTCCGGGTTCTTGGGGGTCTCGGACGGGGAAACCGGCTTGATCGCCGCCCCCATCGCGGTCCAGCTCAACGGCGGAGGCACGCTGGTGGCCGTCTACCGCGTCCGGGTGACCCCGGAGGCGGTTCCCGGCTCCTACCTGACCAACCTCGCTACCGTCACCGGGGAAGATGGTGCCGGCACTTCGATCCCCGAGTTCAACTCCGACGTAGGGGACTCGTTCCCGGACGAGGACTCCACCACGATCCGCTTGGGGGCGCCGGCCCTGGTGACCAAGAAGGAGTACTACTGCGAACGCTGCGATCCCTGCGCCCCCGATCCCGTGGAGTGCGCCGCGTGCCCAGGCGAGCCGGTCGCGGTCACGGTGGGAAGCTCCGTTCCGTTCAGGCTCATCGTCACGAACGTCGGCTACAGCCGCGCCTACGACATCATCGCCGAGGACCACCTCCCCGCAGGCTTCGCGTACGTTGAGGAATCCGCAGTGGCCAAGTGGCCCGGAGGGGAGTTGCAGCTAGAACCATTCGGCTCCCCGGGCCCTGTGCTCACCTGGATGACGGGCCTTGCCCTAGGACCGGGAGAGCGCCTCACCCTCACCTTCGATGCCCTCGTGACGGCTGACGCCTCGGTCGGAGAGGAAGTCCAGAATGTGATGGCAGCAAGCGGTGTGGACAGCTTCAACACCCCCATCCCTGCCGACTCCCGCGTGTTCGTACCCGCCGATGATGACCCGGATGACATGTCGGTTCTCAGGCTGATCATCCGCCCTGCACCCACAGGGTCTCCAGGAACGGACGGCACCCGTTCTGCGCGCGTGTCGGGATGGTGGACCGCCCTGGGGTTGGTGTTGCTGACCGGAGCGGTCGGGGCACAGCTCCGCAGAACCCGAAGGCCAGGGGCGCAGTGAAAACGTCCCGCCTCGTCCGTCGTCGACTGTTGGGAGGCTGGCTCCTTAGCCTTCTCGTGCTGGGCACTGCGGTCGTTGCCGGTGCCAGCGCCTCGCACACCATCGTCCTCCAGAGCGATCCTCCCCGAGCGGGAACCCTGTTCGGAACGGGCACGTACGAACCAGGGGAGCGCGTACAGCTGACCGCCTTGCCGGCTCGTGGGTTCGAGTTCAGCGGGTGGATCGAGGATGGAGAGGCCATTTCCTCCTCTCCCGCGTTGGAGTTCGTCGCCAACCGCGACCGAACCATCGTGGCACGGTTCCGGCCTGTCCTTGACTTCGTGGGTATCACGGGCTCGGGCCAAGGCACCCTGACCCTCCTTCCTTCCATCGCCCTCGGGTCCAACCGCTTCGAGCTGCGGCCTCGTTTCCAGTTCGGAGCGTCCCCCTGGGACCTCCGATTCGT
>JAGUVP010000147.1 GCA_020062805.1 Candidatus Bipolaricaulis sp. | reverse complement strand
GTACCGGGACCGCGGGGTGGTCGGGTTCGACCTCGCCGGCCCGGAGAAAGGGTTCCCGCTCTCGGATCACGCGGTGGCGGTCCGCCTCGCGCGCGAGGCGGGCGTGCACCTCACCCTCCACGCCGGGGAGGGATGCTGTCCGGAGAACATCGCGGAGGCATTGGACCTCGGCGCGGAACGGATCGGGCACGGGGTGTACCTGTTTCAGGACCCTGCAACCGAGGAGCGGGTGCGCGAGGCCGGAATCCCGCTCGAAGTCTGTCCGACGAGCAACCTCCAGATCTCGGGGATCATGCGCTCGCTCTCCGACCATCCGCTCCATCGCTACCTCGACCGGGGGATCCGGGTGACGGTGAACACGGACAACCGGCTCATGTCCCAGACCT
Source organism: Candidatus Bipolaricaulis sp. (assembly GCA_020062805.1). Classification (GTDB taxonomy): domain Bacteria; phylum Bipolaricaulota; class Bipolaricaulia; order Bipolaricaulales; family Bipolaricaulaceae; genus Bipolaricaulis. The sequence continues at coordinate 7,332 of JAGUVP010000147.1, read as the reverse complement.
CGTCTACCAACGAGCTCGCGCGGGTCGTCGAGGCGTTCGGGCTCGGATCGGACGAGGTGAGGGCGATCCTGCTGTCCAGCGCGGAGGCGGCATTCGCCCCCGACCCCGTCCGCCAGGAGTTGGTGGCCCAGGTACGTGCCGCGCTGTAATCGGCGCGAACCTCCAGCTATAACAGCAGCGTGGCGATGCCGAAGTAGAACAGGACGGTCCAGATATCGCTCACAGCCAACACGAGCGGGCCCGCGGCGATCTTCGGGTCAAGCTTAAGGGCGTGGAGCAGGGTTGGGATGCTCAACCCGAAGGTGCTCGCCGCGGTGATGCTGAACACCAGGCTCAACCCGATGGCCACCGCAGGCACGCGCTCCCCTAGCCACCCCCACACCACCGCCCCGACGATGAGCCCACACACCGCGCCGAGGAGGAGCGCCGTGCCCGCCTCGCGCCGCATGGCGGTCACGTACCAGCGCCACGAGGGTCGTTTCGTGCGCAGGGCGAGGATTGTCACCGCCGCGGACTGCATGCTCACGCTCTCCCCCAACCCCAACGCCAACGTGAGGAAGAACGCGAGGAGCAGGCTCTTTTCCAACGTAACCTCGAACACGCTGATCAAGAGAGCGCACAGGACGCCGCTCGCGAGGGTGGCCACCAACCACGGGAACCTGACCCGAAGGGCCTTCGCCGGTGAGGCGAGTCGCGCCTGGGCCACGTGGAGGCCCACGGTCTCGAACACCGCGTCGGTATCGCCAGGATCCACTGGCTCGTTCAACAGGGCGTTCACGTCTACCAGTCCCAGCAGGTGCCCCCCTTCGTCCACCACGGGCAAGGCGAGGAGCTTGTGCTGGAGCATCATCTCGTAGGCCTGGAGCACCGTCGCGCCCTTGGGCACGGTCCGCACCGGGCGGACGACGAGATCGGCCAACCTGCGGTCGAGGGGCGCGGTGAGCAGGCGGCGGGTGGGGACCACGCCCACCAGCGTGCCCGCTTCATCCACCACGTAGAAGTAGAACGGGCGATCGCCGATACCGTGGGCGCGGACGCTCTCCAGCGTCTCCCCAACCGTGGAGTCGAGGCGCAGCAGCGGCGCATCCTGGCGGATCACCGCCATCACCGGGCGTCGGAGGTGGCTGTCCTCCCGCGCGCGCAGCGGGAGCCACGCCAGCCACGACGGCGCTCTGTGTTGCTTCTGCTTCTTCATGATCCACCTCCCGAGGACCCGCGGACGGTTGTCGCTCTGAACAGAGGATCACGGACGAGCGGGATTTTCGCAACGTGAGCGTACCCGAACTCGTCTACAAGGCCGTGTCAGGCCAGCTCGTGGAGCCTTCAGCCACATGGAGCGGGATCCCCGCGGAACTCGCAGAGCCTTCTTGTCTACCTCTCGTCCAAGGGGATCCCGTGGTACGCGGCCTCGCACGGCGGGCCGGCGGTGTAGCACAGGCGACGGCTGTCGAGGTCCATGAGCACGGACAGGCGCGTCTTGTAGTTGAGGTCAAGCGGGAACAGCGAGCTCTCGTGCCGGCACACGGAGTCGGGGTGACCCGCATGGTCCCGCAATGCATCCTGAACGTTGTCTGTGGAGAGTGGGTTTTGCCGAACCGCAGAAAAGAGGCGTTCGGTCAGCCGACTCTGGCGGAGGTCGGTTGAGCGGCGTTCCTCGGCGAGGAGTTCCCGCACCCCCAGCTGCTCGGGGTGGAGGAAGTGGTTCGCGTGGACGAGGATCCCATCGATGGGATCTACGTGGGCTGTGCCGCTCGGCGCCCGTTCCAGAGATACCGCTGTCCCGCTCTTTGCATCCCCGAGCAGGAAGTTCGCCGAGCAGGGGGCCCTGCCGGCTTCCACAATCGCGACCGCCTCATCTAGATCAGGGGAGCAAAGGATTCTCCACGTTCGCACGTGGAACGGGACCCCTTCGCCGTCCCCCCGATCGAGGTGGGAGAGGAGGCCGTTCACGGCAAGGCCGACCCCAGCCGAGTTGAGGCCGACCTTCCCTCCGGCGATCCCGGCCTCGGTGAACGCGAGCACGGTCAGATCACCCCACATGACCCTCAGCCACAGACCCTCCACCTCGGGAAACCAGTCCCAATTCTCTCCGAGAAGAAGATGCCCTTCTTCTGTGCGTTCTGGCAAGATGGCGAACGAGGTGCACGCCGTGGCGATCCGCTGAGAAGCGAATCCCCCGTAGAACAGCTCGTAACGGGCATTGAGCGCGGCGATGTTGAGGAGGGGGAACTCAGATCCGTCTGCAATCCCTTCGACCATCGCTGCGTACGGGGGATCGAGGTCCACCACCCGGTCGAACCACAGCTTGGCTCGGCGAAGGACCTCCTCTCGCTCCAGCCCGATTTCGTTCCGGTATCGGCGGGTATAGAGGGAGAGGTTCTTCGCGATGAGGGCCTTCGCCTCTTGACCGTGGGTGTATCCGATTCTGTAAGGATCCCCGCACAGATCCAGGACGGGGAGGGATCCGTTCACGATGTGACCTTCTTGCCCCTGCCTTCCATCTACCTCAACTACCGTTCGAGGGAGAGAGCGGGCATCAGCACGAGGATCACCCGCGTCGTCCGGGTGAGGGGCGTCGAGGCGTGGGGCATGCCGGGCTGGATGTGGATGACCTGATGCGGGCCGAACACCTCCTCCTCTCCGTCGATCCGCATGCGGACCTCGCCTGAGATGACGATGGCCCACACGCGGCTCTCATCGTGCACGATCTCAGGGGTGGGGGTCTTCTTCGCATCGCGGGCCCAGTGGTCGAACACCTGAACCTGGTTGTCAGGGCTGCGGTACAGCTCGCGTCCCTCCCAGCTCCCGATCGTCAGGGTCTGGCGCGCTGTGTTGTGGGCCACTGCCTCGACGGCCCTCTTCTGGGCATCCTTGAGGGCCTTGTTTGCTGCTGCCGTGGCCTCGTCGTAGTCCTTGTGGGTGATCTTCCCGGTCTCTACGAGCTTCTCGACGATCAGCTCTTCCTTGTTGGGGATGGACAGGGCGGCGCGGAGGGCGGAGTTTCCGATCTCCTTGACCGTGACCCCGATCTTCTTCTTGCGGGCCTTGAGGGCCTTGTGAACGTCGCTATCTAGTACAAGATGCTGAATCTTCATCGACCACCTCCTTTTGTCCTCCGGGACCTGGGCTTCTTCGCCTTGGGTGTTCCGAGTGCGTCGCGTGCGCTTTGCTCGGGAGGGGCCATCAACGTCAGCATGACGGTGTTTCGAGTTAGGGGAGCCGAGTTGTGGGGAACTTCGGGAGGGATATGGACCGCTTCACTCGCTCCGAGAATGCGTTCTTCCTTTCCAATTCGACAGAGGACCTTTCCCTGAACCACGAGCGTCCAAGAGTGAGCCTCGCTGTGCTGATGCATGGAGCTTGGCGTCTTCTTCCCATCGCGTGCGCGATGGACGAACATGTGGAACACGCCGTCGGAACTGAGATGAATCATCCTCCCTTGCCAGCTGCCTATGGTCATCAGTGACCCATCGGGGGGAGGAGTGACATCTTCGCCGGTCTTTGTGTACGCGGACTTGAGGGCTCGGTTCGCTGCGGCTGCGGCCTGATCGTAGTCCTTGCGGGTGATCTTCCCTGTTTCCACAAGCTTCTCCACGATCAGTTCCTGCCTTGTGGGGACGAGCAGGGCGGCGCGGAGGGCGGAGTTCCCGATCTCTTTCACCGTGACTCCGACCTTCTTCTTGCGGGCCTTGAGGGCCTTGTGAACGTCGTTATCCAATACCAGATGCTGAATTTTCATGATGCTCTCCTACACGCCGTTCTTCGAGCGACGACGGCGCGGTGTTGTCTTGCCCCGTGGATCAGAGCACTCCCCGGGGTCGAAACGCTCAGGAGGGGAGACGATCCCCACCACCCACGCGTTCTGGGTGAGCGGCACGGAGCAGTGTGCCACCCCAGGGGGATAGTACGTCCAGTCGTGGACGTCAAGGATTCGTTCCTCTGTTTCAGTTCGCGCGAGGACTTTCCCGCGGACGACGACTGCCCAGACATGGCTCTCCACGTGGTAGTGCATCGGGGGCGAGACTTTCTTCCCATCCCGTGCACGGTGCTCGTAGACGCCGAACGAGTCGTCCTCGCTGCGGAAGACCTCGCGGACGACCCAGCTTCCGACGGCTACAGTTTTGGAACCGGGCGTGGGACGAAACGCTTCGATGGCCTTGCGCTGGCCCGCCCGGACGTGCGCTTCCGCAGTGGATACAGCTTGGGCGTAGTCGTCACGGGTTACCTTCCCCGTCTCCACGAGCTTCTCGATGATCAGCTCTTCCTTGGTAGGGATGGACAAGGCGGCGCGGAGGGCGGAGTTCCCGATCTCCTTGACTGTGACTCCAACCTTCTTCTTGCGGGCCTTGAGGGCTTTGTGGACATCATCATCCAGTACAAGATGCTGGATCTTCACATATTCTCCTTAAAGTTCGTCACGATGGTTAATGACTGTACAAGGGTAGGCTCAGTTGTGCAAGGTGCGGACAAGGGGCTCACCCGTCGGTGTGGTGAACGAATCGGTACACCGCACGGCGGCTCATGCCGAGGCGATCCGCCGTTTCCTGAAGGGCTTCCTTGGGGGGGAGGCCGGCGGAGATGATCTCGGCGTACACCGTGCGTGCGGCCTCAGCAGAGGACGTCATCGGCGCCGCGTCCCCGGAAGGGCCGACCACTACAACCAGTTCCCCCTTGACCTCGGACCGCGATGCAAGGACACGCTGCACCTCTACAGCCGACCCGCGGATGAACTCCTCGTGGAGTTTCGTCAACTCCCGGGCCATGACCACCGGGCGAGAACCCCACATCGCAGCCAGCTGTTCCAGTGTGGCCTGGATTCGGTGGGGCGATTCGTAGAACACAACCGTGCAGTCCACGGCATCCAGCGTCGCGAGGGCTCTCTGACGCGGACCAGGCTGGCGGGGAAGATGGCCGAGGAACAGGAACCGGTCCATGGGGAGCCCCGAGGCGACGAGAGCGGCAAGCAGGGCGCTCGGCCCGGGGACGGGAACGACGGGAATCCCTTCGGCCACGCACGCCCGCACCAGGGGGTAGCCGGGATCGGACAGGAGAGGCGTCCCGGCGTCCGACACGAGGGCCACCGTCTTCCCAGCGCGAAGAAGGGAGATCACCTCTGGGGTGCGTTCTTCCTCGGCTCCCTGGAACAGGCTGGGGGCGAACCGGGTATGGATGCCGTGGTGGGAGAGGAGCTTCCGCGTGCGCCGCGTGTCTTCGCCCACGATCAGGTCGGCCTCCCGAAGGACGCGCAGCGCCCGCAGGGTGACGTCCTCCAGGTTCCCGATGGGAGTCGCGCACACGTAGAGCGTCCCCGTCATGCCGTGATTATCCCACCTCTGCGCCCCCTCGGCGTGCGCTGCGATCTCCCAGGCGGCATCCAGGCGCTGGGTCTTTCTTGGTTGCACGTGCGGTTGATCTACGGATGGGGGTATGGCTTGCAGCCCTGGGACGATCGGGCTAATGTTCGTTTGTGGACGAGCATCTGCGCAATCTACGTGGTCGGATCGAACGTCTAGGACAAAGCCTGGATGCAGAGGCGCTCCGGAAGCAGATGCAGGCGATCGAAGGGGAGATGGCCCAGCCAGGGTTCTGGGAAGATCGGGCCATCGCCCAGGGGAAGGTGCGCGAACTCGAAACAGCGAAAGGGCGGCTCGGCGAGTACACTCGTCTGACGGCGGCCATGGACGAGATCGAGGTCCTGTTTCAACTTGCCGACGAAGAGGATGATGAGGAGACACGGGCCGAGGCCGAAGCCGCGCTGGCCAAGCTCGACGAAGACTTCGAGCGGGCGCGGGTCCAGTTCCTTCTTTCCGGACCCTACGACAACAGCGACTGCTTTCTATCCCTCAACGCCGGGGCCGGTGGCACCGATTCCCAGGACTGGACGGAGATGCTCCTCCGCATGTACACGCGGTTCTGCGAGCGGGCGGGGTTCGCGGTGCGGCTCGTGGACGAGTCGCCAGGAGAGGAGGCCGGGCTCAAGTCGGCGACTCTAGAGGTGAAGGGTCGAAACACGTTCGGGCTCCTCAGAGGAGAAACCGGAGTGCACCGGTTGGTGCGGATCTCCCCGTTCGATTCCGCCGCCCGGCGGCACACCTCGTTTGCCTCAGTTACGGCCACGCCGATCGTTCCGGAGGACGATCTCGTGATCTCCGAGGACGACCTGAAGATCGACTCGTTCCGCGCCGGAGGTCCAGGCGGGCAGCACATGCAGAAAAACGAGACCGCGATCCGGATCACCCACCTCCCCACTGGGATCGTGGTGGGGTGCCAGAACGAACGGTCTCAGCTGCAGAACAAGCTCACCGCGATGCGGATGCTGCGCGCCAAGCTGCGCGCCCTGATGGAGCAGGAACAGGCGCGGAAGCTGGACGAACTGCGCGGGGAGCTGGCGGACATCGAGTGGGGCCATCAAATCCGGTCCTACGTCCTCCAGCCGTACCAACTGGTGAAGGACCACCGCACCGAGGTCGAAGTGGGGAACGTCCAGGCGGTGCTCGACGGGGAGCTGTGGCCGTTCATCTGGGCGTGGCTAGAGACTGCAGAGCAAGCGCGGTTCTAGCGATCGAGGAACGAGAGGATCCCGGCGAGGATCCCGGCGGCGATTCTCTCTTGGTAAGCGGGGTCCAGAAGCTTCGTTCGCTCAACAGGACAGGAGAGATACCCGACCTCCACCAAGGCGGTGGGAAGGGAGGTGTGGCGAAGGTAGAGGGTCTGGCGCTGAACCCCGCGGTCTGCCGCTCCCGTGGCTGCAACGAGCGCACGTTGCACCTCCCGCGCCAGGCGGAGGCTCTCCGCTCCCGCATTGGAATCGATCCATGTCTCCACACCACAGATCCTTGAGTCGCTGTAGTAGTTGGCGTGGATGGAGACGTACAGGCGCGCTCCCACCGCCTCCGCAAGTGCCAGTCGTTCGAGAAGCGAGGGGTACGTATCTGTAGTTCGGGTGAGGATCACTTGGATGTTGGTGAGGGACTCGGCCTTGCTCTGGATACGCAAGGAGAGAGAGAGGTTCACGTCCTTCTCTTGAACCCCCGCCACGATTGCCCCCGGGTCGTGTGCGCCGTGGCCTGCATCGATGACCACCACCGCCGCGACGGGCACGCGAGGGGTCTCGGGCAGCATCGCCAAGATCCCCACGGTGAGGACCAAGACAAGACTGAACAGCAGAACCACAACGACTGCCTTGGGCACGCGATGGAGGATACGAGAGAGAGAGGAGGAGGGCGAGGCGGTATGTCCTTTCTCTGTGGGCAGGGTTGACATGCGCGGGGGTTCGTTTATCCTTGCCTACGAAAATGAGTATCGATTCATACCTACCTCTCGCCTCTCTCC
>JAGUVP010000293.1 GCA_020062805.1 Candidatus Bipolaricaulis sp. | reverse complement strand
CGGCGAGCCGTGCGTGTCTTGCGAAGGAACACCGAATGACGCGGATGCTGGTCCGGCAAGGCGATCTGGGCACACGGGGCGAGGCAGTTCGTGCGGACTTTCGTGTTGAGGAGCCCACAGCCCGCCGCCGCCTCACTCGGGAACTGCGGGCAAGATACCAAGCGCCGACAGCGTGGGGCGCACACGAGAGGGGGGTATGAAGTACAACAACGTGGAAATTGAGGACACGTTCTGCGAAGCAACAAGTCTCTTCGTCTCCCGAGTTGTGCTTACGGCAAGCGACTCGCAGACCGCTATGGACGAAGCGCGTTACCTCAGCGGGTTCAGCATCATAACGGCTGCCCCGGTTCAGGTTTGCGTCGAGGAGCGGGTGGCCGAAGCCGACACGCCGGACCGCCGCCCCGGGGTGCTCCTACAGCTCAACGCACCCTGCGCTCTCGGGCTAGAGACGTTCAAGCGCGCTGTGAGAGAGCGACTGTACATCCTGCCTCATTTGCCTACCTGCTCGCTGTTCGATGCCTGGCCCAGCACCTCTGCTGTGGATGACATTGACCTCAGGGGGACAGTGGGGAGATGGGGGGACGGGTTCGAGGTCAACGAGACGGTCGGGGAACGTGACGTTATCCGAATGCCCATCATGAGCGGGGATATGCTCATCGAACGTCGTCTCAAAGTCGGAATCGGTCTAGATGCTGTGCTCGAAGTGTTCGGTCGCGATGCTGCGGCGTGCCTGGCAGGGGCGAGGAGGGCCACGGCCCGCCTTGTGGAGTTGGCGCCGGGAGTTGGGGTGTTCAACTACCCGCTGGGCGGGATCAGCGGGGCCAAAGTAGGAGGGACGGCCTACACGGAGGAGGGGGTGACCATCAACGAGGTGTACTGCCCCAGCCTTAAGACACGGGTTGTCGGCTCCTGTGTGCCCGCGCAGGCGGATGCCGTGGTGGAGTTTCCGATGGTGGGCCTGACGGAGCAAGCGCTGTACAAAGGGCTCAGCTTGGCGATTCAAGATTTCTGTGAAACGATGGGCATCCTGTCGATCACAGCGCCGCGTTTTGGCGGCCTGTGGGGCGACCAGCGGCTTGCGCTGAGACGGGCATTCGCTTTGCTGGAGGATCAAGATCAGCAGGCAGCGACATGACTTCCAGAGGGATGAGCTGTCCCGATCGCTGCCGATGGCTTCTCGATGAACTGGTAGGTCGGGCGGCGGACTTGGGCGTGGAGCTACATCGCCTGAGGTGTGGCGCACTTGTGGCGGATGCCGGAGTGAACGCAGCGGGATCGTACGAAGCGGGGCGTTTGCTCATTGAGCTTTCGCACGTCGGGCTTTGTTCGGCGGCAGTTGATCTGGTGGACATCAGGGGAACGACTCTGACGCGGGTCACGGTTGAGTCGTTGCGCCCGACCGTGTCGACCTACTACGGACAGGCATCCTTTCCCTTGCCCGAGCTGTCGCCTGACCTGCGGCTGTGTGGGCCCCTCAGGGTGCGTACAGAGCAGGATTCACCCCTCAGGGCGCTGGAAGAGGGGAGGAAGTTCCCTTCCGTGGGGATCGTCGAGTGGGATAGATTGCCGGACGATGGGACTGCCCAGACCATCGCCCTACGGGCGGGGGTAGATCCTTCGGATCTCGTCCTTGTGGCCAGTTCCGTCCGCAGCGTGGTCGGAGCGACGCAGATCGCTGGGCGTATCAATGAATGTGTGATCTTCACGATCGAGCGCAGCCTAGGACTGGATTCCACTTCCGTACTCCAAATCGTTGGCCAAGCCCCCATATGCCCCTCCCCGGGCGGCTGGACGGGGGCGCTCTGGCCCGATGACCTGATCCACTACCTGGGGCGTGCCTACTTGACGGTAGATGACGGCGTGGAGGTTCATGAATTGGCGGAGCAGCTGTGCTTCGCTACCACCCCGATCTACGGCCGCCTGTTCGGAGAGGTGCTCGCCGAAGCGGGTGGCGTGTTCGAGCGCATCCCCGATCTGGTCCATATCAACAAGCCGGCTGTGGTGACCGCGGTCGGCCTCCGCTCGGGGCGCATGGCAACGGCTGGGCACATACGCGAGGACATCATACACAGGGCCCTACGCGATGGTCAGGGGACGGATGCCCGATGAACGTTCTGGCGCGCAATTCAGTCGTGGAAGTAGATCTGGCTCGGGGAACGGTGGACCACTATCTGATCGTCCCTGAACTCCTTCGGCGCGTGCTGGGCGGGAGGGGGTTAGGCGCAGCGCTCATCGCGGAGACGCTCCTCCAGGTCGCGAACGGACGCGCGAACGACGATGTTGTCGTTCTCACCCCAGGGCTCCTGACAGGATCGCCGTGGCCAGGGGCATCACGCTACAACGTTACCTTTCGCTCCCCGTTGACAGGCGTCTATGGCTATGCGAACGGGGGGGGCGCGTTCGGTGCTTGTCTCGCCGGGTGTGGCATCGCCGCGCTTGTTGTCCGTGGAGCATCGAGTCTGCCCGTGTACTTGGTGGTTCAGCCCGGCTGCGTGTCGATTCGGCCGGCGGGCGACCTATGGGGACGCACGACGGGGGAAACCGAGGCGTATCTGAAAGGGGTGTTTCCCGGAGCTTCCGTGGTGAGCATAGGCCCGGCAGGGGAAAACGGTGTTCTGTTCTCCGCACTCATCAATGACGGAGGCCGCGCAGCTGCGCGCTGCGGGGGAGGAGCAGTGTGGGGCGCCAAGCGGCTGAAGGCCGTGGTTGCTCTTCCCGGGAGGCGAGGTTCCTACTCGGCGGCCTTTTCGCGCGAGGCTGTTCAAGCTACGCGGAAGGTGGTTGCAGATCCAGGGAGCGCAGTCTTGAGCGCTTGGGGGACACCGTTCCTCGTCGCCCTCAAGAACGTAGTGGGAGACCTCCCAACGCAGAATCGGCGGAAAGCGCAGTTCTCATTGGCGGATCGAGTCGATGCGCACGCTCTGGAGCCCTACCGGACTGCCCGCAAGGGGTGCCTGGGATGCCCCATCGCTTGCGGTCGCATATCCGAGGTCCGTGGCGGTGAGTTCAGGAGCCGCACTGCAGGGCCGGAGTACGAGTCGATTGACGCGCTGGGTCCACTTTGCTGCTGTGCTGATCCCGAGGCGATCATCCATGCCAACATGCTCTGCAATGAGTTGGGAATGGACACCATATCGACCGGGAACGTCGTGGCCTTTGCGATGGAGTGCGAGGAAGAGGGGCTTCTTGGCGCCGAGGGGGAGGGGCTGACCTGGGGGAGCGGGAGGGGGATCGCGCAGTTGATCGCCGATATCGCCTACAGGCGGGGGCTGGGTGCGATGTTGGCGCTCGGGGTGAGGCGTGCCGCTGTCGAGGTGGGTCACGGATCCCTGCGCTTCGCCATGGAGGTCAAGGGCATGGAGGTACCGTGCCAAGATCCTCGGGTGGTGAAAGGATTTGGTTTGGCCCACGCGACTTCGAATCGAGGTGCGGATCACCTGTACGCTCTTCCCACCATCGATACAGCACGGCTCGAGCGTGCGGGGAGGGATCTTCTGCCCCATGCCATGCCGGGGCTGCTGGATCTGGACGATGTGACGCACAAGCCCGATATGGTGAAGTTCAGCGAGGAATACTGCGCTGTATCGGACTCCCTCGGAGTCTGTAAGTTCACGACGACGGAGACCTACGCCTTGTACCCCAGGGACTTGGCCCAAGCGCTCGCCTCCTTGGGATTGCCCCTCGATGCCGAGTCGCTCCTGGAGATTGGGGAGAGGGTGGTGAATCTCGAGCGTTTGCTCAACGTGCGTCTCGGTCTGTCGGGTGCGGATGACCGGTTGCCTCGACGGTTCACGGAGGAAAGGGTTGTGCTCGAGTCGGGAGAGAGCAAAGGGCTGCCGCTGGAGACCCTGAACAGCATGCTGAAACGGTACTACATGCTGCGAGGATGGGATGAGAACGGGGTTCCCCTGGAGTCTACGACCCGCCGACTGAACGTGGACGAAACCCACGTGTGATGCGAGTGCCGGGGGGAGCCATGGTTCGGAGGTTGCTTCGGGTGGACCTGGATCGGGGAACGATCACCGACCAGGAGATCCCGTTCTCGCTGGCACGCGTGTTGCTTGGCGGTAATGGTCTGGGCGCGTGGCTTCTGTGGGAGGAGGTGCCGCCGGATGTGGGTCCGTTGGATGCCGCGAACCTCCTTGTCCTTGCAGCAGGATCCCTGACAGGCACATGCTGGCCTTGTTCGGGGAGACTCGCAGCGGTCGGCAAGTCGCCGCTTACGGGGATCTACGGTGACGCCAACTGCGGGGGCCTGTTCGGCCCTGAGCTTCGTTTCGCTGGCTACGATGCGATTGCTGTGACAGGGCGATCTGCCGAACCCGTGCTGTTGTGGATCGAGGATGGTCGTGCCCGTCTTGAGCCTGCTGGCGCCCTCTGGGGGCTCGACACGGTGGAGACGGAAGCGGCCATCCGGGCACAGAAAGGAGACCCGCATATCAAGGTCGCTTGTGTGGGACCAGCGGCTGAGAACGGCGTCTTATTCGGCTCTATCCAGTGTTCGCCCCAGCGCAGCCTCGCTCGCGCCGGTCTGGGCACGCTGATGGCCTCCAAACGCCTCAAAGCGATCGCCGTGCGAGGGAGAACCCGCGTCCGTGTGGATGACCCAGAGGGCTTCGCGCGCCTGTCGGCTACCATGCATAAGAGGATTCGAGCGAATCCGATGTTCCCCGCGATCGCACGGTACGGCACACCGGGGATCGTCGAGCTGATGGATGCGATCGGCAGATTCCCTACGCACAACTTCCAGTACGGGTCCTTCCCGTCTGCGGCCGGCATCGGCGGTTCGGCGCTGCGGGAGAGGTTCTGGGTCAAGGACATGGGGTGTTTCGCGTGCCCGGTGCGGTGCGACAAGGTGTACCGCGTGCGTGGGGGGGAGTACGACGGCGTCTGCACATCCAGCTTCGAGTACGAGACACTGAACGCGTTGGGTTCGGGAGTAGGGGTGGCGGATCTCGCCGCCATTCTGGCGGCAAACGACCGCTGTGACCGCCTTGGGTTGGACACGATCAGTACGGGACGCGCCATCTCTTTTGCGATGGAGCTCTTCGAGCGGGGGATGTTGGGGCCCGAGGAAACGGGCGGCTTGACGCTCCGGTGGGGCGATCCCCACGTACTGCTTGAGCTGATCGAGCAGATTGCGCTGCGACGGGGTCTGGGGGAGCTCCTGGGTCTGGGGGTGCGGCGCGCGGCGCAGGAGCTGGGTGGAGACGCGGCGGACTTTGCCATGGAGGTCAAGGGACTGGAGATCCCCGGGCAGGATGGCCGCGCCCAGCAATCCATGGGGCTTGCTCACATCACTTCGAGCCGTGGCGCGGACCACCTCAAGGCGTTCCCCACTCTCGACGAAGTGGGAGACGCTGACGGAGTACGGAGGCGGTACGGCGAGGCGTTCCTCCCCGAGATGGCGGATCCGCAGGCGACTCGACACAAACCTCTTCTGATCAAGGATGGCGAGGATTTCGGTGCGATTGTGGACTCGGTGGGGGTGTGCAAGTCCGGGGGGACGTTCGTTATGGCTGAGATCTACTGGTCGGAGATCGCCGCAGGGCTTACCTGTGCGTGTGGGATTGACTACGATGAAGCGAGCCTCCGCTGGATCGGAGAGCGGGCTGTCAACCTCATGCGCGCCTACAACGCGCTCCACGGGGTGGATCGCGCGGATGACCGACTCCCCCGGAGATTCAGCGAGGAACCCTCTCCGTCGGGCGGAGCCCGCGGGCAAGTCGCACGGGCGGAGCTGATGCTGGACGAGTACTACGACCTGCGGGGCTGGGACCGGGCTTGGGGCTGGCCGACACGGGCGACCCTCGATCGACTCAACCTGGCCGACGTGGCTGACCGCCTGGAGGGTCTACGCCGTGGTTGACCGCCTCGTACTCGGCGGGGCTCTGCTGGCATCTGCCCACGATGTGCTGCGTGCAGGGTGGGGAGTGGCAATCGGGGGAGGGGATGTAGTGGAGGTCGGTCCCAATGATTGTTTGGTCAGCCGGTTTCCTGACGCGGCTCTGCTCGACGCACGCGATCTACTCATCATGCCCGGTTTTGTGGATGCACATATCCACACGTACGGAGTGCTTGCTCACGGAATGCCAGTCTCCGGGGTGCCGGATTCGTTCGAGGGTTTCCTCAAGGGGTTCTGGTGGCCGCAGGTAGAGGATCGGCTCGACCGCGAGATGATCCGAGCTGCCTTTCGCCTGACATGCGCCAACCTGATCCGCTCCGGTGTGACCAGCCTGTGCGATGTGCTTGAAGCGCCGTTGATTCCCGACGGAGCGCTCGACATCCTGGCCGAAGAACTGGAAGCTGCGGGCCTTCGCGCGGTGCTTTCGGTGGAGGCATCCGAGCGGCATGGCGTGGAGAGCGGTGCTCGGGCCCTGGCCGAGAACGTTCGGTTCGTGCGAGCGTGTCGTGGAGAGGACCGGCTCCGGGGTATGATCTCATTGCATACTTCGTTTACGTGTTCGGCGCCCTTCGTGGAATCCGCCAAAGACTGCGCCACTGCGTTGGGTTGCGACCTTCACCTGCACCTGTCGGAGAGCGAATACGAACCTCGTGAGTGCTCCATCCGGTACGGCACCCGGCCGGTGTTCTGGTATGACCGCATCGGTGTGTGGGATTCCACGGTATTGGCTTCTCAGGTGGTGGCTGTTGAGGACGACGAAATCCGCCTTCTTGCGGAGCGTGGAGTTCGTGTTGCGCACATGCCGCTCAGCAATTGCGAGGTGGGAGGAGGGATTGCGCCGGTTCCGCGGATGCTGGAGTGCGGCCTGCGGCCAGGCTTGGGCAGCGACGGGTACATCACAGACATGTTTCAGATCATGCGAGGCGCATTCCTGCTTCACAAGGGGGCTGGGCGCGATCCCCGCGTCCTGCCTGCCCCGACGGTGCTGGCCATGGCGGGTGTGTGGGGCGCCGCCGCGATTGGGTTCGCGGGGTTGGGCGAACTCAAACCCGGGCATCCCGCCGATCTCATCGGGGTGTCGATGGAGTTCGCGACGCCGCTGACCCAAGCGAATGTTGCGGACCAGATTGTGGTGCACGGTGATGCTGTCGGGGTCGATCTCGTGGTAGCGGATGGGCGGGTGTTGTTGTCGGGAGGAGAGCTCATCCGTGAGGATATCGACCGCCTCCGCCACTGTGTCCGGGAGCAGGCGGCTCGCTTGTGGCAGGTGGGGGAGCATGGCTGACCTCTCCACCACCGTCGTCGGCATCCCCCTGGAGCACTCTGTGCTGTTGGCATCCGGGCCGCTCTCGTATGATGGAGAAGCGATCGCACGAGCGCATCGCGCGGGAGCCGCGGCAGTGGTGACCAAGACCATCAGCTGTCGACCCGCAAGGAACCCCGTTCCACATCTGAGCATCACTGAGCAAGGAGTCCTGAACTGCGAGCTCTGGTCCGATGTCCGTGCGGAGCAGTGGATCCACCATGAGATCCCTCTTGCCAAGGAGTCGGGCGCGATCGTGATCGCCAGCATTGGCCCCACAGTTGGCGATGTGCAAGAGCTGGCCCGAGCGGTAGCGCGAGCGGGCGCGGACGCGCTGGAGGTGGTGAGCTACGATCCTGTAGAGCTTCCTCGGATGAGCGGGGAAGCTGCGGACAGGGCAGGGCTCCCCGTTCTGGCAAAGGTCAACGCGCTGTGGCCGCGCCTCGGGGCGATCGCGTCGGAGTGTCGCGAACACGGCGCGCAGGGGATCACCGCGGTCGACTCGCTGGGGCCGGCGCTTCGGATCGATGTGCAGCGGAGAAGGCCTCTCCTGGGGAGTCCTTCTTGCTGGCTCTCGGGAGCCGCGCTGCTCCCGCTTGCGTTGAGGGCAGTTGCCGTTGTGCATCAGGCTACGGGAGGACCGGTGGTCGCTACCGGAGGCGTCTCGTCGGGGAGGGATGCGCTCGAGATGATACTGGCTGGCGGGACAGCCGTAGGTGTGTGCAGTCTTCCCTTGATCAAGGGACTTCTCAGCTTCGCTTCACTGAGGGCGCAGTTGGATGCCGAGTTGGCGAGGGCCGGGTTCTCGGTGGCGGAGAAGGCGATCGGCGCAGCACTGCCTGCCCTGGCCACCACACCCGGGAGCCAACGGATGCAGCTGGCATGGAGCCGGGAGCTGTGCACGGAGTGTGGACGCTGTGTAGCGATATGCCCCTACGCAGCGCGATCGGAACCAGGGAGGAGCGACTTGAGCAAGTGCCGATTGTGTGGTCTCTGTGCCTCCGTCTGTCGAACAGGTGCACTCCTATTGGAGGAGGAATCTCCGTGATCGTGCTCAAGGATGCGTCCTACGTCGTGCGCGATGCGCGGCGTGTCGAGCGAGATGTTGACGTCGTGATCGAAGGCCAACGCATCGCTCTCATCGGACACGCCGGCCCGGAGCGACCCGATTGGGACAAGATCGACTGCCGGGGGAAGGCGGTCATCCCAGGGCTCGTGAATGCCCACACTCACCTCTACCAATCCATGCTCAAGGGAAGGCGGGATGATCTGCCGTTGGTGGAATGGTGCGAGCAGGTCACATTCCCCTTTGTTCGCGCTGTTCTCGCGCGCGCCTGGCACGGGGATGGCAGCGAGGAGGTCGGCAGGCTGTGGTCGCTGCTCGGAGCGATGGAGATGATCCGGGGCGGCGTCACCTGTTGTGTGGATATGGATATCAGCTTTGACAACATCATCGAAGCATGGTGCGAGGTAGGGGTTCGCGCCGTAGCTGCGATGACCATGGTGGATCGCTGGGTTCCCGACGATCTTCTGATGCCCAGGGAGGTCACCTACGAGAGAACACGGGCGTTGGTTGAGCGATGGCACAACTACCCGCCTGAGGCTCCTCTGGTGCAAGTGGCCCTTGGTCCCTCTGCTCCCTTCACGTGCAGCCACGAGATGCTCGCGTGGATTCGGGAGCAGTCAGAAGTCCACGATTTGACTGTGTCGACCCATGTATCGGAGACCCTGTGGGAAGTCGAACACTCGCTCAAGGAGTGCGGTAAGCCACCCTTGGCGTACTTGGAGGAACTCGGGCTCCTCGAGCGGCCGCTGCTGGCCGTGCATGGGGTTCACCTGACGCCCGAGGAGGTCGAACTCGCCAGGCATCGGCCTGTCACGGTTGTCCATAATCCCAAAAGCAACATGAAGTTGGGCAGCGGAGTGGCGCCCATTGACGATCTGCGAAGGGCTGGCATCGCTGTTGCGCTGGGGACCGACGGCGCAGCGTCGAACGACCTGTTGGACATGTTCGAGGAGATGCGGGCCGCCGCGATGCTGCAGAAGGTGGCTCGCAGGGATCCCACGGTGATCGACGCGCGGGACGTGTTTGAGATGGCCACCGAGGGTGGGGCCAGAGCATGTCGCATCGACGCAGGCACCCTTGATGAAGGGAGGCTGGCCGATATCGCGATCGTAGACCTGTCAGGCCCCCACACGTTTGGGCTGACTGACGAGATCGTTCCCTTGCTCGTCTACTGCGGACGCAGTTCTGATGTGGAGGACGTCATTGTGAACGGACGACCCGTGTTGCGGAATCGACAGATGGTCACGGTGGATGAGGAGGTGCTCATCCGTGAAGCCAGGAGAGCAGGGAGGGAGTATGCCTAGCCAGATACGGAAAGCACTGGCCAAGATCGTCGGCGATGCCCATGTCTCGGATGTGCTTGTTGACAGGATCTGCTACTCGCGCGACTGCGGTCCGGATCGAGCAGGCGTGCCCGCGGCGGTGGTGAGGACTGCCTCGGCGGCTGAAGTGGCTGAAGTGCTTAAGTTGTGCAGTCGTCTGGAGATACCTCTGTTCGTTCGCGGTCGTGGCACGGCTTTCCTCGGCAGCGGCGTGCGGACAGACAGCATCGTGTTGGAGACGACGCGGATGGATCGAGTGGTTCACGTAGACACGGATGCGAACTGGGTCAGGGTAGATGGTGGGGCAATCTGGCACTCCAGATCGGAAGAGCGTCG
>JAGUVP010000007.1 GCA_020062805.1 Candidatus Bipolaricaulis sp. | reverse complement strand
ATCGCGCTCATCCACGACGTGGCGATCACCCTCGGCGTGTTCGCCGTGGCCGGTCTGGAGTTCAACCTCCCCGTCATCGCCGGCCTCCTCACCGTGGTCGGCTACTCTCTCAACGCCACGATCATCATCTTTGACCGGGTGCGGGAGAACGTCCGGACGGCGCGCAAAGCATCGCTGGCGGACAACATCAACCGCGCCATCAACCAAACCCTGACCCGGACGATCAACACGGGAATCACGACGCTCATCCCGATCGTGATCTTGTTCATCCTGGGAGGCATGCCCCTGCGTGGGTTTGCGGTGGCAATGCTGATGGGAGTGGTGGTGGGGACCTACTCCTCGTTGTTTATCTCGAACCCGACTGTCTACGCGTGGAGCATGGCGGCCGAGCGCGCACGGGCCCGCCGACGATAGGCGAACTCCCGTCTTGTCTTGGAGTCCGCGGACTCGGGTGCACGGGTCTGGGAAGAACGATCTGGACGGTCCCGGTGTGTTGACAAACGGGGTGCAATCTCCGTCCGGGCTGCAGACCCTGTGGGTACCGCTGTTCTCTAGATGAACTCCAGGCGGGAAGGTTACCCACGCTGCTCGGCCAGCACCGGTTCAATGACCACGCGGCGGTTCTGTTCGCGACCGACCGACACAGTTCGAATCCCGGGCATCCCCGCCAGTGCCATGTGGACCACCCGCCGGTCATCGGGAGACATCGGAGCGAGTTCGATCCGCCGGCCTTCGGCTACCACCTGGCTCGCCGTATCCCTCACCTCTTTCGCCAGTCTCTCGCGGTGAGCGAAGACCTCGCCGTTGATGTCCACTAGAACGGGTACATCGAGGCCGTGGTGGGACTTGAGATGAAGCCGCGCGAGCCGCGACAGGGCAGTCCGGGTTGCGGCATCGCCCGCCGGGAGGTGGCGGAACCCGCCCCGCATGTCCACGTACACGCCCTCTCCCTCTGGAGTCGCCTCCACGCGGCCCGATTCCCCCAGCACACGCAGGAGCCCCAGGCAGAACTCGCGCGCCGACTCAAGCGCTTGCGGGTTCATCCGGTGGTGGAGGTGTTCGCGCCGGTTCGCGGGCCATCTCCACGTCAAAGATTAACTGCTGGCCAATCTGCAGCGCGCTGGCCAGGAACCAGTACAGCCACAGTCCGGCCGGGAAGCTCAGGAAGAGGAGGGCCATCACGATCGGGAACACCCATCCGATCATCTGGGTCCCGCCCGTCGGTGGCTCCGGCATCCGCCGCTGGGTGAGCCACTGCTGGAGGAGCTGCGCCCCTGTGGCCAAGATGATCATGACGTAGTAGGGGTCGGGCTGAGATAGATCACGCAACCAGAGGAACCCCGGCGAGATGTGGATCAACTCCGCCGAGTGCATGATCGCCTGCCAGAGAAGGATCAGGATCGGGAACTGGAGGATCAGCGGCAGACACCCGCCAAGCGGGTTCACCTTCTCCTGGCGGTAGAGCTCCATCATCTGCTGTTGGAGAGTCTGGCGGTCGTCCTTATACTTCTCCTGAAGGCGCTTCAGTTTCGGCGCCAACCGCTGCATTTTCGCCATCGAACGGTACTGGTTGCGCATCAAGGGGTGGGTGATGACGCGGGTGATGAGGGTGAACAGGATGATCGCCCACCCGTAGTTCCCGGTGAACCGGTACAGCCACTCGAAGAACGTCATCACCCACACCAGGAATTGAGAGAAGAAGCCCACCGGCGCCACCACGGCAATCCCCGCTTTGTCCAGGAGCACATACCGGTTGCGTCCTGTGTACAGAAGGCCCCGCAGTTGGAGCTCCCCCGATGCTTCCAGGCCGAACACGGGATGGCCAGAGGCGTTCACACCTAGGAACGGAACGGCGTTCCCTTCGTCGAGGCGCAGAAAGTACACCCGGTCGTTCGCGACCAAGCCCAGGCCTTGGAACCGAGCGTAGCTTCCCGGGGCGAGGGGAGCATTGTGCGTCTTTCCATCGTAGAGGAAAAGAAGAGCAGGGGCATCGTTCCCCGTTGGCCGGTGGCTGAGGACGAGGCGGATCCTTTCGCCGGGTACCTGGACCCGGATCGCCACGTCCATCGTGTACAGGGAGTCCCACCGTACCCCGAACTCCTTCGTGACGAGCAGATCCTCCCCCAAGTAGGAGAGAACCACGACCGCTTCGTCCGGCTGGGGCCTCACCGGCGTGGCGCTGTAGACCCGTACATCGGAAGTGGCCTCCCCAAGCCAGACCTCGAACGGCAGGCTCACCCCGAACCCCAGCGTGGGCTTCGCCCCGGTCCCCCACCCGGGGACAGCGTCAAGGGTCGTGGATCCGTACGAGGCGAAGTGGACGAAGGCGCTTCTCAGGGTTCCGCCGTCTTCGGAGAATTTGTAATGGAGAAGGCTCGTCGTGACCCCAACGATCTCCGTTCCTTCCTCGATCGAGCGGAGGATCTCCACGGGTTCAGGCGCTGCGAACGAGGTGTACGCAGCAGACAACAGGACAGCCAGGAGAACGAAGCGCGCGCACATAACCTCACGACTTTACCGAGGAGCGCACCCCCCTTCAACGTCCCTGTGCAGAAACGCACGGCGGACGTACACTCCCGTCGGCCATGTTCACCGGCATCGTGCGCACCGTGGGAAAAGTGGTGGAGCGATCCCCTCACCAACTGGTAGTCCATACGGGAGAACTCGCTCTCGTTCCGGGAGCGAGCCTTGCCGTGAACGGGGTCTGCCTGACCGTAACCGAAGTGGGGGCCAATCGGGTCCGGGCCGATCTCTCCGCGGAGACCCTTGCCCGCACGATCCTCGGCGATCTCCGGCCCGGAGACCGCGTCAACCTCGAACCGGCGCTGCGGGCCGGCGACGAGATGGGAGGCCACGTTCTCCTCGGCCACGTAGACACGATCGGCAAGGTTGCCCTGATCGAGCGGCGCGGAGAGGATGTGCTCCTTGCGATCGCGTTCGCCCCCCGGTACGCCCCCCTCCTCGCCGACAAGGGCTCGGTGGGAGTGGACGGGATCAGCCTCACCCCGTTCGCGGTGGGCGAGGGCTCGTTCCGGTGCGCGGTCGTTCCCTACACGTGGGAGCAGACCAACCTCTCCGCACGGAGGGTCGGCGATCGGGTCAACCTCGAGTTCGACATCCTGGCAAAATACGTGCGGACGTGGAGGGACAGGTGAAGCTGGCGACGGCTGAACAGGCGGTAGAGGCGCTCCGGAACGGCAGAATGATCATCGTCGTGGACGACGAGGACCGAGAGAACGAGGGCGACCTTATCCTGGCCGCCGAGAAGGCAACCCCGGAACTCGTGAACTTCATGCTCCGCGAGGCGCGAGGCCTCCTGTGCGTGCCCCTGCCCCGCGAGAGGGCGAAGCGGCTCGGGCTCAAGGCGATGATCGAGCCGCCCGAGGACAGCCACGAGACGGCGTTCACGATCTCCGTAGACGCGCGGTGGGGCGTGTCCACCGGGATCTCCGCCGCCGACCGGGCGCGGACGATCCTCGTCCTCGCCGACCCCGACACGGGTCCGGAGGACCTGGCCCGCCCCGGCCACGTGTTCCCCCTCGT
>JAGUVP010000206.1 GCA_020062805.1 Candidatus Bipolaricaulis sp. | reverse complement strand
GCCCGCGGGCCAGATACTCCCGGTGGGTCAACCGCGGGATGGGCTGAGCTGTGGGCTCTTGCACGGGATCTGCTTCGTAGACCCCGTCTACCTTCGATCCCTTGAGCACGGCGTCCGCCTCCACCGTCAAGGCCCGGATCACGGCAGCGGTGTCCGTGGTCACGAACGGGCTCCCTGTTCCCCCCGCGAACAGAACGACCTGGCCCGCCTCGAGTGCCGCCCGCGCTTGCCAGGGGTCCACCGCTCCGGCTGTCCCCGGGAGGGGAAGAGCGGACATGAGAAGCGATGAGATCCCTTGTTCATCCAGCGCTTCGCGCAAGGCGATCCCGTTCATCACCGTGCCGAGCATCCCGATGGCGTGGCCAGCTGTGGAAGGGAGATGAGAGAGGGCCAAACCACGGGCAAGGTTGCCGCCCCCGACAACCACGCCGATCCGTGCCCCCGCCCCGCATGCAGCACAGATCTCCTGGGCACAAAAACGCAAGCCCCCTTCGTCGAGGGGGCCCCCGGCCCCGGCGAGGAGTTCGCCGGAGAGCTTCACCACCACGCGCCGGAAGCGCAGCTTCACCCCGCGCCCACCTCGAACCGCACGAACCTACGGATGACAACGGGCTCTCCAAGCTTGGCCCCGAGGTCAGCGAGGAGATCCTCAATCTTCAGCCCTGGATCGCGTACATAGGGCTGCTTCACAAGGCAGTTCTCTTCGTAGAACTTCTGGAGGCGGCCCTCCACGATCTTGTCCACGATCTGAGGAGGCTTTCCCTCTTTCTCCGCCTGCTTGCGTTGGACCTCCCGCTCTTCGGCGACGGCCTCGGCAGGAACCCCCTCCGGGCTCACCCAGCGTGGTTTGGCAGCTGCAATCTGCATCGCCACGTTGCGGATGAACTCGCGAAACGCCTCGGAGTTCGCGGCAAAGTCGGTCGAGGTGTTCACCTCAAGCAGAACCCCCACCTTGCCCGAATGGTGAACGTAGGCCTCGATCCGTCCCTCGTTCGCCTCACGGGACTGGCTTGCCAGGAACTGCTTCCCCTCCAGACGCAACAGCACCTTCGCCTTCTCCAGGTCCCCCCCCGCCTTGGCGAGAGCTTCTTTGCAGTCGACGATTCCGATTCCGGTGTCGGCGCGGAGGCGCTTCACCAACTCCAGGTTCACGTCCGTCATCAGTCCTTCCCTTCTTCGCCGGTCAGCTCCTCCCACATCTCCATGAGGCGGGTCTCTGTCTCCACGTTCAGGATCTCGGGCTTCGGCATGGTCTCGGGTTCGCCGGGTTCGGCGGGCACTGACTCCACGGTCTGCAGCCCTTCCCTCCCCTCGATCACGGCATCGGCGATTCGCGCGGTGATGAGGCGTGTAGACTTGATCGCGTCGTCGTTTCCGGGAATGGGGTAATCCACCGTGTCCGGGTCGGAGTCCGTGTCACAAATGGCGACGATGGGGATCCCTAGGAGGTTCGCTTCCCGCACGGCGTGGATCTCGACGGTGGGGTCGATGAGGTACACGACGCCGGGCAATCGGTCCAGGTTCCGCAGCCCATCGAGGTTTCGGCGGAGGTAGTTGAGCTCTTTCTCGAGCTTGACCCGCTCCTTGAGCGGAAGGCGCTCGTACTTCCCTTCGGCGAAATTCCTTTCCAGCTCAAGCATGTGCAGGATGCGGTGGCGGATCACGTCAAAGTTGGTGAGGCACCCCCCGATCCAACGCTGGTTCGTGTAGGGGCTTCCGCACCGCTTGGCTTCCTCTTCAATCGTTGGCTGGACCTGACGCTTCGTCCCCACGAACAGCGCGGGCTTGCCCGCCGCCGCCTGGCTCCGCACGAAATCGTACGCTCGCTCGAACAGGTCGAGGGTCTGTCCGAGGTCAATGATGTGAATGCCCTTCCGTTCAGTGTAGATGAAGCGGGCCATCTTCGGGTTCCACTTCCGGGTGCGATGCCCGAAGTGAACCCCGGCTTCCAAGAGATCCTTCATTGAGAGAACTGGCAAACTACCTCCTCCTTTCTGGGTCGTGAGTATCCAACCAAGTATAGCCCCCCCATTCAGGCTGGGCAATCAGGCTGGGCAACGCACGTCGGGGGCTGGCAGGGGTCTTCCATGGAGGGGTAAGATCGTCCCGTGGCCGACCGAGGAGACGAGGGGATCCTCCACATTCCGCGCAACCAGGAGGCAGAGCAGCTCGTCCTGGGGGCAGCCCTGTTGGAACCGGAAGAGGTCGTCCCCACGCTGGCCGACCGTCTCAAACCCGAGCACTTCTACTTCCGAGCCCATCAGATCATCTACCGCACCGCTCTCGACCTGTTCGAGCAGGGCGAGCACGCCGACGTGGTGGCGGTGGCGAACCGACTCGAGGAAAAGGGGCAGCTCACCAAGGCCGGGGGCCGCAGCTACCTCGCCGAGCTGATTGGCCAGGTCACCACGATCACCGCGGTGGACCACTACGCGGGGATCATCGAAGACAAGGCCCTCCGACGCTGGCTCATCGACGCCGGAGGGCGGGTGTCCGAGCTCGCCCACCAGGAGGACCTCCCGCTGGAAGGGGTGATGGATCGGGCCGAGGAGGCGGTGTTCGCGATCGCCGAGCGTCGCGCGGCCCCCAGCTTCTATCCCATACGGGACTTCTTGGAGGGGCACCTCGAGATGCTGATGGAGGTCCACAAAGACCCCCACCGCCGCCCGGTGTCGGCATTGTCCACCGGATTCGAGGAGTTCGACGCGCTGACGTCCGGATTCCGGCGCTCCGATCTGATTGTGCTCGCCGGACGACCCGGCACGGGCAAGTCCTCGCTCGCCCTGGGGGTCATCCGCCACGCCGCCGTCGTCGAGAAGAAGAAGGTGGGCCTGTTCTCGCTCGAGATGACGAAGGAGCAGATCCTGGAACGCCTCCTGTGCGCGGAGGCCCAGGTGGACCTGCAACGACTGCGCGATGGGTACCTGCCGGCGTCGAAGTGGGGTCTCATCGCCGAGGCTGCGGGCAGGCTCCACGAGGCGGTGATCCTCGTTGACGACGCATCCACGGCATCGGTTCTGTCCATCAAGGCCAAGGCGCGGCAGATGATGAAGCGGCACGACGGCCTGGACCTCGTGGTGGTAGACTACCTCCAGCTTGTAGACGCCGGGATCAAGAGCGACGTGCGGGAGCAGCAGATCGCCTACATCTCGCGGGCGTTGAAGGCCCTCGCCCGCGAACTCGCGGTTCCGGTGATCGCCTGCTCGCAGCTCAACCGGGCTGTGGAGCGGAGAGAATCCAAGCGCCCCCAGCTCTCCGACCTCCGCGAGTCGGGAGCCATCGAACAGGATGCTGATCTCGTGGCGTTCATCTACCGCCCCGACTACTACGACGATCCCGATCAGACCGGCCCAGTGGCGGAGACCGAGGTCATCGTCGCCAAGCAGAGAAACGGCCCGCTGGGCAAGTTCCGGCTGATGTTCCACAAGAGCTCGGCCACGTTCCACTCCCCGGCCCAGCAGGGACAGGTTGTGCCGTTCTAAGGAGGAATGTTGATCCCAAAAGAGCTGAAGTACACGAAGGATCACGAGTGGGTCCGCCTGGAAGGGGACAAGGCGTGGGTGGGGATCACCGATCACGCCCAGAAGCAACTGGGGGACATCGTGTTCGTGGAGCTCCCTCCGGCAGGGAAGGTAGTGCAGCAAAGGGACCTCGTGGCGAGCGTGGAGTCGGTGAAAGCGGTGGGGGAAGTGGGGGCCCCCCTCAGCGGGGAAGTGCTGGAAGCGAACGCGGCCCTCTCCGGCTCCCCGGATCTCGTGAACAAGGATCCCCACGGCCAAGGGTGGCTGTTCACGATGCGGATCAGCACGCCCACTGAGGCGAGTGCGCTCCTCGACGCTGCGGCGTACGAGGCGTTCGTGGCGAGCGGCGGATGAACCCCTACCTGCCCCATACTCCGGGCGACATCCGGAGCATGCTGGACACGATCGGCGTATCGGATGTGGACGCTCTGTTCTCGGACATCCCCGCCCACGTACAGGGTCGAAACCGACCTCTGGGCCTCTCGGCCCGCGACGATCTGGCCGTACATCGGCACCTGACCACCCTCGCCGAGCGTTCCACCGGCCGCGGGCTGATCCCGTTTCTCGGCGGCGGGCTGTACGACCACTTCATTCCGTCCGTGGTCGGACACATCCTTTCCCGCTCTGAGTTCTTCACCGCCTACACCCCGTACCAGCCCGAGGTCTCCCAGGGAACCCTCACCTGGATGTTCGAGTACCAGACGATGATCTGTGAGCTG
>JAGUVP010000250.1 GCA_020062805.1 Candidatus Bipolaricaulis sp. | reverse complement strand
GTGCCTCCTGAAAGGAATGGGACGGGTGGACCGCTTCGGCTTCATCGAAAGCACCTTCGACAAGAGCCAGCCCATGAAGAACAACAGAAAGGCGAGGGGCGCCTTGAACAGGCACACGAGCGCCCCCACGACCCGCAGGTAGAACGAAGCCGTCCAGAGATGACCACGGATCTCGGACGGCTCCTTCCAGAGTTTCCGGAACAGGAAACCGGTCGTCTTGGACAGAACGCGCACCGCCGCGCGCACGACCTGACGCACGTTCGGAAGCACACCGCTCACTCCGAAGAAGCCGAAGACACTGCCGCGGCGACGAGGAACGCCAAGAAGCAAAAGCCGACGACAGCGCCGACGCTGGGGCCGGTGTCCTCCGGCTCCTGGTAGACGACGACCGGACGCGGTGGAGGCGGGGGCGTGGGGTAGTGGTGATGGTGGATTACGAGAGTCCTGCTCATGGTTTCCTCCTAACGGAAGTGCCGCATGCCGCAGACGGGACACTCCCAGACGGGGTGAAGGCGGCCGTGGATGAGGTCGAAGCCCCTGCGCTGGGCGAAGATCGGGGCGTGGGGGTGCCTGCCGGAGCCGTAGCAGCGGGGCGCGTGTTCGAAGTACCGCATGACGACCTCCTTTCGGGGCGGGATTGCCCGGTAACCTTGCTTCGTGTCAGTCCGTCTGCTACTCCTAGACCCGAGGTTGGCTTGCACGGGCGCGAGATTCCCGGGGATGCTCGGGGTGCTGGGAGCTGAGCCAATCGGCCTGTATGGCCCCGATATGCGGCATGGATGCCGTTGGTGCGCGGATATGCACCCTTGCGGAACGGCATCCGCCATCGAGGACCTCGACGTGGAGCCGAGGTACAAGATGACATTCTCCATAGATTCCGGTTCTCGGCTCTTCCGAGGAGCCGGACGTGGAAGAACTCACCGGAAATCTGTCGTGGCCTGAACCAGAAGTCGAGTACACCAACCGCAGGAGGAGTAGGAGAGAGGAAGTCGCCGCTGGACGAGACGGGAAGCCACTTGTCCCGCAGGACTTCGGCAGCGACGAGTCAACCGAACAGGCGGAAGCGGAGGTGGGCGAGCTGCTTCAGCGCATCTTCGTTACCCCAGTCGATGGTCTGAAGCCAGAGTGGCAGCGCACCTTCGAGTTGTCAGTCGTGCGAGATGCGCGAGGTATGCCGCAGGTTGAGCGCGGCACCTACGCACCGCTGCTAGCATCCTTGAGGGACACGAGTTCATGGCTCGCAGCTGAAGGCATCCGAGTCACGCGTGGAATGAACGCGGGCAAGGAAGTCCGAGCGTGGCAAGTCCAGGAATGGAAGCTGCGCGTCGGCATCCCGAAACTGGTGCGGTACTTCTTCGAGCTGCACCCTGACGTGTTGCAGGCGTATCTGGCGAAGCGCGAGGAGAGCGGGGAGAGGGCGATCCCTCACGACAAAATCCTGCAGCGCTTCTCGGACGGAGTGATTCGACTTCTTCGCGGGCAGAAGAACGGCAGACATCAGGCGCAGTAAACGCGAAGGGCCTCGGGCTTGCGCTCGGGGCCTTCGTGTTGCCGGACGCGGGGAATCGCCGCGCCGGTCGCCTATGGGGACCAGCACCACGACCGGTGCTGGGGACTATGCGCCTGAGCAAATAGGTCCCGCGCTCCCCTTCAGGTCATATCGCGCCCGTGCGTAGAGGCGGCCTCCGCGAGGAGGAAACCTAGAGGCGTGCCCGCGATCCGGCACATGAAGCGTACTCCTCAGGCGCGTGGAATCAATGGCACGCGCTTCGCGTCATCTCCGCATACCCACGTCAAGGGCTGTAGGAGGTGCTGCGGGTGTTCGAGCGAGAGATCGGACTCGGACAGCATCCGGAAGTTTGAACGGAAGTCAGGGAGGGCATTCGCCTTCACGGCCTCCATGATGCTCTGCTCCCTGCCGGAGAGGATGTTCTCGTCGCTCGAACGTCTCGGGGTCAGGAACAGCACCCAGAAGCCGGCCATGCCAGGGAAGCAGTCGATGACGTTCCCGAACTTCATGAGCTTCGAGTACCGCTCGACCTTCTGCGAAATGGTCCGCCTGCTGTCGTCGTCCGAGACGATGCGTTCGTTCCCCGTGTCGGCTTCGAGGAAGAACCAGTAACCCATGCCGATCGTCTTGGAAACGAGCCGGAACCGCGCGTCGGGAATGAACCGAAGCGTACGACCTGACGGTTCCTCGACGGAGACGCCTTCACCCTCACCCCAGTAGTCGATGCGGAGTAGGTCGGGGTGCTTCCGTTCCATGGCCATGAGGCAAGCGTGGAGACGAGCGATCATCAGCTCGTGCTCCAGGCGGTGCTCGGTTCGCGGGTCCTTGAGCGTCTGGTAGCGCCGCTCGTGTGCCCTCGCCTCGACGGGGGAGAAGCCGATGCGTTCTGCGCCCCTGTCCGAGAGCAGGAACACCTTGCGCCTGGAGCCGCGGTCGAAGCGGGACTTCGGGGAACGTGCTTTCCACAACCGGTGAAGACAACCGCGCTCGAACAGGCGCTCACTTGCCCGCTCGATGCCCTTCGGACCGAAGGTTCGTCCCTCGGTCGTGGAGAGCAACGGCGTGAGCATTTCAAGGTCAGCGAGCCGGAGCGTGTGCACGGCGCGGAGAAAGAGGTC
>JAGUVP010000230.1 GCA_020062805.1 Candidatus Bipolaricaulis sp. | reverse complement strand
CGAGGACGTGTACCTCGAGCTCGTGGGGGGGGACGATGGGGCGGCTTAGGGTGCTCATGCTCAAGGAGTGGGAGGAGCTGTTCAAGATCAAGATGGTTCTCTACGGTGCCCTGTTCCTGCCTCTCTTGATGGGAGGGTTGGCCGGATTCATGGTCTGGCAAGGGCAGGGCCTGCCGGTCGAGGCCCAAGCTGCCCTGTTCAACACGGCGCTCATGTACTTCCTCATTCTCCCGGTGATGATCCCCGTCACGCTCGCCGTGTACTCGATCGTCGGGGAGAAAGAGCAGGGAACACTAGAGCCCCTCCTCGCCACCCCGCTCACGGACTGGGAGATCTTCGTGGGCAAGGCGTTGGTCGCGGTGCTTCCCTCGATCGGTCTGACGTGGGGGGTGTTCTCCCTGTTCCTGATTGCCGCCCACGTCATGCTGGGCGGGATCCCGGCGGGCGTGCTCTCTGCGCCGTGGCTCCTCTCCATCTTCGTCCTTTCACCCCTACTCGCCGTGTTCGGAGTCCTCGTGTCTATGCTCGTCTCGTCGCGGACGAGCGATCCCCGGGCCGCCTACCAGTTCTCGGGGCTGGCGGTCGTTCCCACCCTTATCCCGCTGATCGTGTACTCCGTTCAGCTGACCGCGGTGAACTTCCTCCTCGTAATCCTGGAAGGGGGGATTCTCGTCGTTCTCAACGCCGTCTTCCTTTACCTGGCGGTGAAGCTGTTCCGTCGCGAGGAGATCCTCACCCGGTGGAAGTAGCTGATGATGAGCGTTCTCGGTCGGGGTGGGTCGGTTCATGAACCCTCTATGGACTTTGAGAACTGCTTGAAGCCGTCTCTCTCACCCGTTGATGCCCCAACCTCGCCTGCAGCCCGCACCAAGACCGTGATCTCTCTAGCCTAGAAGGGCTCGTCACTTCCTGGGCAGAGTGAACGCATCGAGCAGCTCCGGGCTCAGGACGACGCTGTCGTCGAGCTGCCGTGCAACAACGACGGCCACCATCCGAATGCCATCCGGCGCCACGATCACCCGCACGTAGAAGTGGCGGTCGTCGTGGCCGACCTGGGATCCCTCGAGACGTTCCTCGGCAAGCGGTCGCAGGGTCGCCCCCCCCCCGCCCACCACGAGGTAGGTCACCCCATCCCGTTCGATCCGCTCGTAGTTGTGCGCGTGCCCTGCGAAGACGATGTCCACGCCCAGCTCGACAAACACAGGGTGCCACAGAACCTGCAGCCCCTCTCCTCCCGGCCCGTAGATGGCATCGGAGGAGAACACCGGGTGGTGGAAGATCACGAACCGGCAGGCGAAGTCGCCGGACATCCGTTCCCGGACGAACTCAATCTGGTCATGGAATTCCTGGGGTCGCGTCACGTTCGTGTCCAGCCCCACCACGATCACGTCGCCGAACTCGAGGGCCCACCACCGCTTTCCCTCCTGCCCTCCCCCAGGTGGGAGGTCGAACGCCCGGTAGTAGGTAACGCTGTTACGCTCGTGGTTGCCCAGCACAGGCAGGAACGGGGCCCGAAGGAGTGCCCCGGACAGCGATGCAAACAGATGATCCCAGTACCGGGGGATCGGGCTCTCTACGAGATCCCCCGCGTGAAGGATGAACTGAAAGGGGGTGGGGTCGGTCGCCAGCGCATCACCGACGAGCTGGATGCGGTTCACCCCGTCCCATTGCCACTGGGTATCCGCAATCACAGCGAACGCCACCGGCTCTCCAGCAACGGGCGCTGTGGCAAAGGTCCCCACCGGGCTCGTCCAGCTTGCGGTGTCTTCGTCGAGGACCACCCGGTAGGCATAGCGGGTTCCCGGTTCCAGGCCGCGAAGCCGGAGGTGCACGGTCTCCCGGCCAGAGGAACTCCCCTGCGCATGCTCCTGGGTTAACTCCAACGATGCCGAGGCGACGAAGGTCTCCCACGGTCCGTACTCCACCCGGCCGGACAAGGGACGCTCCGCGGTCCAGGACACGGTAGCCTCCGTGGACGCCGGCGCGCCGCTGTACGGGCCGTGCACGAAAGGAAGAGCAGGCCAGCCCTCGGGTAACTCGATCTGCTCCGCGACGTCGACTTCCACGAACGGGCCACGGCGGTCCAGCCAACCCAACACCCCGCGGACGATCACCGGCCGGCCGAGGGACCGCACCAGATCCCCCTCAAGATCTGTCCCTAGCTCAGGGGTGAGGATCACGTGGAACCCATAGCGTGAGCCGGCCGCATGGAGGACCCATCGCCCATCGCTCCTTTTCTCCCAGTAGCCCAGCACGAACCGCACGGAGACAGCATCCGTCACGTACGATACGGGATCAGCCTCGACATCGTCCACATCCAGGATGACGCAGGCCGTCTGCCACAACCCCCGACAGAACGCTTGCGCAAGCCGTTGGGCACGCTGGAACCGGCTCTGGTACACGGCGTTGGGGGGGATGAACAACGTCCTGGCGAGTCCTGCGAGAAGCAGTTCTTCCCCGGTCAGCAACCATCCGCTACCGCCCTCCACCCACACGTGGGCAAGCAGGCGGCTGTGGGTGTCGCGCACCTGTCGGTCCAACTCAAGGTGGACGGTCTTGCCCATCGTCATCTCCCGTAGGAACCGTGTCGCCTCATCGGCCCACCGCTCCCCGAGTTCCGGGGCATCAATCCCAAGGAGCCGCACCCGTTCCCACGAGCCGAGACCCGGTACAGCATCGAGCAGGCGCACTTCCACCGTGTCTCCGTCCACCCAGCGGGTGATGCGAGCCGCGACGCTTCCCGCCGGCGGCTGGGCCATCGCGATGCCTGTGCCTACCGCGACGATCAGCAGAAGCCCCCAAAGCTTCGTCAACATGGCCCCCCCTTAGCGTTCGTAGTGCACCCGTTTCTGAACCACAGTGAGCTGGAACAGCGACAAGGCGAAGATGACGGCGAACAAGATCACCGAGGCGGCGGAAGCGAGTCCGTAGTGCCCAGAGTCGAACGCCTTGGTGAACACGTAGTACACGACGGTCAAGGCCGATTTCTGGGGGCCAGGTCCTTGAAGGAGGATGAGCACCTCCTCGAAGATCTTGAACGAACCGATAAGGGAGATGATCAAGAGGAAGAACATCTGTGGGGTAACCATGGGGACAGTGATCTTCCGCCACACTGCAAGGGGGCCGGCTCCGTCCACCCGCGCCGCCTCGTAGTACTCGCGGTCGATCCCCTGCATCCCGGCGAGCAGAATCAGGGCCTGGTACCCCATGAACCGCCACACGCTCATGATGATCAGAGCGGGCTTCGTCCACCGCGGGTCGTTGAGCCAGTTGATGAGGTTGAACTCCGCACCGAACCACCCGGCGACCGTGCCCAGGAAGTAGTTGAGGAGACCGTAATTCCGATCATAGATCCACGCCCAGACCATGGTGATGGCCACGATGGGGGTGATGTAGGGGAGGAAGCTCGCCAGCCGGAATAGCGCCTTCCCGCGCACCGCTCGGTTGAGCAGCGTGGCCAGAAGAAGGGCCAGGAGCAGGGTCGTCGGAACGCTTACCGCTACGTAGATCGTCGTGTTGAGGAGGGCTTTAGCAAAGTCCGGGTCGCGGAACACCCGGGCGAAGTTGTCCCAGCCCACGGACTCCATCGCCCAGCCCGTGGTGGCTAAGTGCACACGGATCTCCTCCCCCTCACGGACGATGATGTACTCCTGCGCTGATGCCTCGTCCTTGATCACCCAGCGATCGGCCTGACGCAGACGTACCCAGAGGCCGTCTCGGGCTACCCCGCGCTTGAGCAAAGCATCCGCAAGCTCCTCCGGGATCCGGCCCCGTGCGAGGGGGGTCACCCATGTCGTGCTGTCCATTGTGGTGTGCACGACCGGGCCGGCCACTGTTCGCGTGCGGATGTCGTACACGCTGTAGATGAACGCGTTGACAAACGGGTAGAACGTGAACAGCCCCAGCACAGCGAGGGTGGGAAGGAGGTAGACGTACGCCTCCAACGTGTCCCACCAGAACCGCCGGCCTTGCCGCAGCGTAGGCAGCTTCATAGAGGAGAGCGGGGGAGGGTGACCTCCCTCCCCCGCTCGTTCCGCCTCCTACTTGATGGCGTCGATCTCCGCAGCGAGTGCGTCCATGATCGCCTTCGGTGTGTCCTCTCCTTTCACGAGGAGCTCCCAGTAGGTGATGAGCAGGCTGCGCATGTCCATGTACCTCGGATGGAGAAGTTGGCCGAACCCACCGGCGATCAGCTGCTCCGTCATTGCCTTCTGCTCAGGCTTATCGGCGATGTACGTCTGCCACGCCTCGCCGTAGATCGCCGTCTTCGTTACCGGGAGGTACCCCGTCTTCTGAGCCCAGTAGGCGGTGTTGTCCTCGCGCAGCAGGAACGCGATGACCTTGGCCGCCGCCTCGATCTGCGCCCGGGTCTGTTTCGGCGCGTACACGGCGAGGTTTGTCCCCTGGATCATCGACGCGCAGTTCACGTAGCAGGGCAGAGGAGCCACCGCCAGCGGAACCCCCGCGGTCTTGGCGGCGTTCATGTTGTAGGTGTAGCCCGCCGAGGTGTCGATGAACATCCCGATCGCGATCCCCTTCTGAATCGCATCCGAAGTGTAGGCGCTGTCAAGCAGGGCGTACTTGGCCAGCCGCGCCGCGAACTCCGCGGCCTCAAGGCCGGTCGCGTTGTTGATCGTGACCTCCGACCAGTCCTCGGACAGGATGGAACCGCCGGCTTGGGTGAGGAGGGTCAGGAAGATCTCGGGGTTCGGGGGACGGAACGCCGTCCCATACACGCCCTTCGCCTCATCCTTCCCGATCGCGGTGACGTAGGTCTCGAACTCCGCCCACGTGGTCGGCGGGTTGGGAACGAGGTCCGGCCGGTAGTAGAGCACGAGGATCGATTTGTTGAACGGCACCGTCACCATCCGTCCCTCAAACAGTTGATCGAACTGCGGGAGGAAGCTGCCCAGCGTCTCCTCCGGGAGGAACAGGTCGAGGTCCACCAGCGCATCCAACCACAGCGTGGTCCAGTTCTCGTACTGCTGGGCGAGGGTTGGAGGCTCGCCTGCCGCCACCGCCGCAATCAGCTTCTGCTGGAGAGCGCTATAGCCTCCCTGGTGGATCAGGTCCACCGTGATCCCCGGGTTCTCATCGTGGAACTTCTGGATGAGCTCGGTCAACGTCGTGCCCAAAGCGCCGCCCATCGCATGCCAGAAACTGATCGTCACCTGACCGAGGGCCCCTACTCCCAACGCACATACCAACGCTATTATCGCAACTCGTCGCATGTCACCCACCTCCGTAGGTTGTCCAAACGCCTCTCGTGCGTTCTCCTAAGGTCCTCCGTTCTCCCCTCGTTCTCACCTCCCTCTCACTTGATCCCCGTGCGGGCGATCCCCTGGATGAACTGCCGTTGGGCGAACACGAACAAGATGAGGACGGGAACGATGGCCATCGTCGCCGCTGCCATCAGCCGTGGGTAGTCCGTGCCGATGTCCATCAT
This sequence comes from Candidatus Bipolaricaulis sp., assembly GCA_020062805.1. GTDB lineage: Bacteria > Bipolaricaulota > Bipolaricaulia > Bipolaricaulales > Bipolaricaulaceae > Bipolaricaulis. The sequence goes on along the minus strand of JAGUVP010000230.1, from coordinate 4,395 downwards.
GAAGAACCTCAGTCCCACGGGCACGGTCCGCAACCCCACCTTGTCGGTCATGATGATCACCCACAGGAACGCGTTCCACGAGCCCACGAACTTGAACAGGGCCACGGTGGCGATCCCGGGGCGGACCAGCGGCACAGCGATCTGGAAGATGTAGCGCAGCCGATGGCACCCGTCGATCCGGGCCGAGTCCCACAGCTCATCGGGAATCGTCTTGAAGAACTGGCGGAGGAGGAAGATCCCGAACACCCCCGCGGTCCAGGGGATGATGAGCGCCCAGTAGGTGTTGTACCAGCCCAGGCGGTTGATGAGGATGAAGCTCGGCACCAGCAACATCTGGCCGGGGATCATCAGTGTTCCCAGGAGAAGCCCCAGCAGAAAGCCTCGGCCGAGAAACTTCATCTTCGCCAGGACGTAGGCGGCGGGGATGCTCGTGATCACGTCCCCCACCGTGGTCGTCACCGCGAGGAAGAACGAGTTCCAGAAGTAGATCGCGAACGGAGCTGCGTTCCATGCGGTCGGAAAGTTGTCCCAGAAGGCGGGTTTGGGGATCCAGTTCGCAGGGGTGGGTACACGAAGGGCTTGAACCAGGTCCTTGAGCGACGTGCTGAGCATCCACAGGAGCGGCATCGCCATGATCACCGCAACGACCAGCAGCAGCGCGTACACCACGAGGAGCCCCGCGCCCCGCCGGAGGAGATAAACGTCCGCTCTCACCCGGTACCGTTGCATGCTGGCCAGGGCTAATGTACTACCCCCTTCGGGAGGGCACAACCTTGGCCGCAGCCGGTGCGTGGGCTACGATCCGCGGGTCATGGCGGGGCGGCTGGAGGCGGTCACGGGGTGCATGTTCTCGGGGAAGACGGAGGAGCTTCTGCGCCGCGTGGAGCGGGCGCGCATCGCCAAGAAAGAAGTGCTCCTCTTCAAACCTGAGCTCGACACCCGGTACGCGGTGGAAGAGGTGGTCACCCACTACGGTCGGTCGCTGCCCTGCCGCCGGCTGCCCACCAACATCTCTTGGCCCGAGTTCTCCCAGCTCCTCACAGGTCACCCGTCACCCGTCACCGACGTGTTCGCGTTCGACGAGGCCAACTTCTTCGGCCCGTCGTTTCCAGAACTCTGCGAACGGCTGGTGTCCATCGGGAAGCGGGTCATCGTTGCTGGCCTCGATTTGAACTTCCGCGGCGAGCCGTTCGGGCCGATGCCCGGACTGTTGGCGCTTGCGGACGAGACGGTCAAGCTGTCGGCCGTGTGCACCGTGTGTGGCGAGCCGGCTACCCGATCCCAGCGACTGGTGGGTGGGAAGCCTGTGGTAGGAGGTCCGGAAGTTTTGATCGGGGGACTGGAGAGCTACGAGCCGCGCTGCCGAGCCCACTTCTCCTCCCCAGCCCTGCAAGCGGACCGCGCGATGACCTGAGCCCTGTTGGTATGGACAACCGTCCGCGGCAAACCTTTCCCTTCACCTCGCGTATGCCTTGTCGGGGGAACTTGCGGCGGTCGTGTTGCGGGCCGCTCGCGGGGGGGGTAGCCTCGTTCTCCGTATGCCAGTTCTGGTCGTAGAGGATCTTCACGTCTCTGTCGGCAGAGAGCCGATCCTGCGCGGGGTCAACCTTGCCCTGAATCCCGGCCGGGTCCACGCGTTGATGGGTCCCAACGGGTCGGGGAAGTCCACCCTTGCCCTCAGCCTCGCCGGTGGTCCGGGGTACGAGGTTACCCGGGGGCGGGCGTCCTTGGATGGAGAAGATCTCCTGTCACTGCCCCCGTTTGAGCGGGCCCGCAAAGGTCTCTTCCTCGCGTTCCAGTATCCCCCCGAAATCGAGGGCGTTTCCCTGCGGGAGTTCCTCCGCCTTGCCTGTGCAGAACGGGGCCAGGGGTTCTGCGAGTTCCACAAGAGCTACCCCCAGGCAATCAGCCAGCTGCGAATGGAGGCGTTCGACGGCCGCGAGCTCAACGTTGGGTACTCCGGCGGCGAGAAGAAGCGGGCCGAGCTCCTCCAGCTCTACCTCCTCAAGCCGAAGGTCGCCCTCCTCGACGAGCCCGATTCAGGGGTGGATGTGGACGCGTTGCGGTTGATCGCTGGTGCCATCCGCACCCTCGCCGAGAGTGGAGCAGCAGTGCTCATCATCACCCACTACCCACGGATCTTGGAGCATGTGCCGCTCTCTGACGTGTTCGTTCTCGACGGCGGACGCATTGTCGAGCACGGAGGCCCTGAACTCGCCCATCGCATCGGAGAACAGGGGTTCGAGGTGGTGCGAAGATGACGGTCCAGGGGTCCCCGCGGGTTCTGACCCGGGAGTTCGTCGAGGCGCTGTCGGTAGAAAAGGGCGAGCCGACCTGGATGAGGGCCCATCGCGACCGGTGTTTCGCGGTGTTCGAGGGGGCGCGGTTGCCCCGGTTCGGCCCGGACCTCTCCGGGCTCGACTTCTCCGATCTCTCCTACTACGCCCGGCCGGTGGACCCCGTCAAGCGGTGGGAGGACCTTCCCGACGAGCTCCGCCGCACGTTCAACGCGCTGCGGCTTCCGGAGGCCGAACAGAAGGCCCTCGCTGGGCTGGGAGCGCAAGTGGACTCGGAGGTCGTGTACCGATCCCTTCTCGACGAGGTCCGCGCCCAAGGGGTGATCTTCGCAAGCATGGACACGGCCGTGCGCGAGCACCCGTGGATTCGGGACTACTTCATGAAAGCGATCCCCGCTGAGGACAACAAGTTCGCCGCCCTCCACGGCGCGGTGTGGAGCGGGGGCACGTTCATCTGGGTTCCACCGGGGGTCGAGGTGAGCGTGCCGCTCCAAGCCTACTACCGGATGCAGACCGAGGCCGTCGGCCAGTTCGAGCACACCCTCATCGTCGCCGAGCCCGGATCGTCCGTGCACTACATCGAGGGTTGTTCTGCTCCCCGATTCGCTCGGTCCGCTCTCCACTCGGGGATGGTGGAGATCTTCGCCAAAGACGGGGCCAAGGTCCGGTTCACTACCATCCAGAACTGGTCGAAGAACGTGTACAACCTGAACAACAAGCGGGCGCTCGCTCATGCCGGGGCAACGGTGGACTGGGTGTCCGGATCCCTGGGGAGCAAGGTGACGATGCTCTACCCCACCACGGTCCTCCTCGGACCCGGCGCGCGGACGGAGAACCTCTCGTTCACGTTCTCCCAGGACGGGATGTGGCTCGACAGCGGCGCGCGCGCCCTCCATCGGGCGCCGGACACCACGTCGCGCCTCATCTCGCGGTCCGTGATCCAGGGGAGTGGGAAGTCCGTATTCCGAGGCACGGTCCACGTCTACCCCCATGCCAAGGGCTCCAAGGCCCACGTCGAGTGCTCGACCCTCCTCCTCACCCCGGACGCGAAGACGGAGACCATTCCCATCCTCAACGCGGAGACCGACGACGTCGAGCTCGGCCACGAGGCGACGGTGGGGCGGGTGTCCCAGGACCAGCTGTTCTACCTCATGAGCCGTGGGCTGTCCCAGGCTCAGGCGATGAGCCTCATCGTAAACGGGTTCGTGTCCCCCATCCTCAAGGAGATCCCGCTCGAGTACTCGATCGAGCTCAAGGGGCTCCTCGAGATGAGCTTCGAGAAGGCCATCGGCTGATGGACGCGCGCGTTCGCGACGACTTCCCGATCCTCCGCCGCACCGTGCACGGAAAGCCCCTTGTGTACCTCGACTCCGCCGCCACGAGCATGAAGCCGACCGCGGTGATCGAGGCCGAGGCTCGCTTCTACCGGGAGTCGTACGCCAACGTGCGGCGCGGGGTGTACGAACTCGCCGCCGAGGCCACCGACTGCTACGAGGGAGCGCGGGCCGCGGTCGCGTCCCTCATCGGGGCGAGACCGGAGGAGATCGTGTTCACAAGGGGCACGACGGAGGCCCTCAACCTCGCGGCGTGGACGCTCGGGGAGACAGTGATCGAGCAGGGGGACGAGATCCTCGTCACAGAGATGGAGCACCACGCGAACCTCCTCCCGTGGCAGGAGACGGCGCGCCGACGGGGCGCGCACCTCCGCGCAGTGGCCGTGACTCCGGCCGGAGAACTGGATCGGGACGACCTGCGGAGAAAGCTCTCCCCACAGACGAAGGTTATGACCCTGGTGCACGTCTCGAACGCCCTGGGGACGGTGAACCCGGTTCCAGAGATCGCCGCGGAGGCTCATCAGGTCGGGGCGATCGTGGTGGCGGATGCTGCCCAATCCGTGCCCCACATGCCGGTGGACGTGCGGGAGCTGGGGGCCGACCTCGTCGCGTTCTCCGGGCACAAGATGCTCGGCCCGACCGGGATCGGCGTCTTGTGGGGACAACGGGAACTCCTGTCGCAACTCCCCCCCTTCGTCGTCGGCGGGGAGATGGTGCGCGAGGTGTGGCTGGACCGGGCAACGTGGGACGACCCGCCGGCCCGG
>JAGUVP010000192.1 GCA_020062805.1 Candidatus Bipolaricaulis sp. | reverse complement strand
CGGGCAGGCCTCCGCGACAGCGGCGGCGGTTTGGAGAAGCCTATGGGATGAGGTAACCGACTACCCCGCTTTGGCGCTGGACGGTGGACAGCTCGTCCCTGGGGTGAGTTCGGACGGACTGCACATGCTCGCCTACCTCCAGCCGGAGGACGTGCCGGCAAGGCGCAAGGAGCAGCTCGTCTATCGGGCGCAAGAGCTTGTCACCCCCTACGGATTTCGAACGCTCAGCCCCGGCCACCCCGACTACTCCCCCACCGGCTACCACCAGGGCGCGGTGTGGCCCTTTGAGCAGTGGTTCATCGCCCGCGGGGCGCGGGCGCACGGCCTGGGCGAGACGTTCCAGATTGCCGAGCGGGTGATGGACGCCCTTGCCGAGCTGGGGTTTGTGGAGCTACTGTACTGGGACGAGGAAGGCGGCCTGCGCGGCCCGGGGGAAGTCCCGGGCGAGGGGTGCGACCTGCAGCTCTGGACGGCCGCTGTCCCGGAAGGATTCCACCGGCTGAACCGAGGAGGTGAACGGGGGAAGAGGTAAGGCCCCCACACATGGAGCTACTAGGAATTGAAAAGTACATCAAGTACGTTGGCGAGGAAGCGGTGGCGGCCGTGGTCCGCGCCGCGCGGCCCCTGTACGGGCTGCGGCTGTTGCACGTGAACGCCACGTTCCACGGGGGCGGGGTGGCGGGGATGCTCCACTCCCTCGTCCCCCTGATGAACGACGTGGGCATCAACGCCGATTGGAGCCTCCTGTACGGCGATCCGTCCCTGTTTCAGGTCACGAAAAAGCTCCACAACGCCCTCCAAGGAGAGCCGGTGACCCTGTCGGAAGAAGATCTGGCCAACTACCTGCGGGTGAACGAAGCCTTCGCCCGGTACAGCCCGATCACCGGTCACGATGCGATCATCGTCCACGATCCCCAGCCCTTGCCGATGATCCGCTACGAGCAACGGGATACGCCGTGGGTGTGGCGATGCCACATCGACATTTCCACTCCCCACGAGTCGGTATGGGAGGCCCTCAAGCCGTTCATCCTCCGCTACGATGGGGTGGTCGTCTCGTCGGAGGCGTTTCGCAAGCCGGACCTTCCCGTGGAGACCCACATCATCGCTCCCGCCATTGACCCGTTGTCCGAGCTCAACCGTAATCTCTCCCCAGACGAGGTGGAGCGGAAGCTCGCCCAGTACTCCGTGCCCCGCGACAAGCCGATCCTCGTCCAGATCTCGCGGTTCGACAAGTGGAAGGATCCCCTAGGGGTTCTCGATGCCTTCCAGCGCATCCGGAAGAGCGTGGACTGCCGGCTGGTGATGATGGGGAACATGGCCACCGACGACCCGGAGGGACCGGAGATCTTCGCCCGGGTCCTCAGCCAGGTGGAGGGGCTGGATGATGTGCATCTGTTCACCCACACCGATGCCCTGTTCGTGAACGCGCTCCAGCGCGCGGCGGCGGTCGTGTTCCAGCTGTCCCGGCGGGAGGGGTTCGGGCTCACGGTGTCCGAGGCGCTGTGGAAGAGAACGCCCGTGGTGGCCACAGACGTAGGAGGGATCCCCCTCCAGGTGATCGACGGGCAGACGGGGTACCTCGTCCAGCCGGAGGACTACGAGCGAGCGGCGGAGCGGGCAGTGCAGATCATCGAGGACCGGGAGCTGCGCGAGCGGCTGGGGGCGCAGGGGCGGATGCACGTGCAGCAGAAGTTCCTCATGCCGCGGCTGCTTCTCGATTGGCTGAGGGTCCTGGCCGCGTTCGCCTAGTGGGTGCGGGATGAACCCTGCCGAACTCCGCCCCGGGATCCACTGGGTGGGGGTGAACGACCGGACCACGGACCTGTTCGAGGGTCAGTGGCCCCTCCCCTATGGGGTGAGCTACAACAGTTACCTCGTGGTGGGAGAGGTGGTAGCTCTGGTGGACGGGGTCAAGGCGCCGTCTGCCGAGGAACTACTCCAGCACGTCGCCCAGGTCGTCCCGCCGGAGACGATCGAGTATCTGATCGTGAACCACATGGAGCCGGACCACACCGGGTCGCTGCCCCTCCTGCGCCGGATCGCGCCCCGGGCCGAGATTCTCGCCACCCCGACCGCGCTCCCGCTTCTGGAGAGCTTCTACGGGATCCGGGACCGGGTGCGGGCGGTGACCGACGGAGAACGACTCGACCTCCGCGGCAAGGTCCTCTCGTTCCACCCAATCCCGTTCGTCCACTGGCCGGAGACGATGGCCACGTTCGAGGAGACGGAGCGCGTCCTCTTCTCGTGCGACGCGTTCGGCGGGTTCGGGGCCCTCGACGGCGTTCTGTTCGACGACGAGGCGGACCTCGCTCACTACGAGGCGGAGGCCGTCCGGTACTACGCGAACATCGTCGGCGCGGTGTCGAAGCCTGTGCTGAAGGCGATCGAGAAGCTGAAGGGGCTCCCGGTCGAGGTCATCGCCCCCTCCCACGGGCTCGTGTGGCGGAGGGATCCGGGGCGGGTTCTGGACCTGTACCGGAAGCTGGCGCGAATGGAGGGAGAGCCGGCGGTGACCGTGGTCTACGGCTCGATGTACGACCACACCCGGCGCATGGCGGACGCGGTGGCCCGCGGCGTGGCGGCGGCAGGCGTTCCGGTGCGGGTGGTAGACGCGGCCCGGGTTCACCCGAGCACCGTCCTCGCCGAGACGTGGCGGAGGAGGGGGCTCATCCTCGGATCCCCGACCTACGACACGGGGATCTTCCCCGCGGTGGACCACGCCCTGCGCCTCATCGTGGG
>JAGUVP010000125.1 GCA_020062805.1 Candidatus Bipolaricaulis sp. | reverse complement strand
GCGGCGATCGTCGCCGCGTGCGCCCACCACCGGTTCACCGAGCTCGGCTGTACTGGCTCCCTCACCCTGTCGCCGGATCCCAACCTCTCCCTCGACGGCTGGATCTAGCAGCCTGTGCGAGATGGTCCGCCGGGCCCTCCGACCGCGCGGCGAACGGCGGTTGAACGGTTGCCGGTTCGTCGGTACAGAAAGCAGCCGTTGCAGACCTGCCTGCAGCAGGCAGGCAAGCCGCGACGCTACGCAACCTCGCTATCTGCTGTAGCGTCGGGCTTCACGCCCGACGGCAGATGGTTAGAAAGCAACTTCAGAACAAGGTTTCTCCGCGAACTCGGCGCGCTTGGCGATGAAGAAGCGGGCGCGGCCAGGCAGCTAGGCAGTTCGCGCCATCCGCCGGGCGAGGAAGAGCGCCAAACCCAGGCCGAGCACGACATCGCCGATGCTGAACGCGGATGCCAGGGGGACCCCTGCCGGCAAGTACAGGAGATCCCCGAGGAAGTTGAGCCGTGTCCCCTCTCCCATCAGCACCGTGTTCGCCTGACGGAGCCCTTCCTTCAACGCCGCGGCCACCTCAGGGAGCCCAGCCCGAGTGAGGGCTGTCGCCGAGGCGGGCATGTAGCCGCCGTTGGCAGCAATGACGATCAGGTTGAGAAGGAGTCCGGCACCCATGACGAGGATCTCGGGGTGGCGCCGGTTCAGCGTGACGAACGCCAGGAGGAGCGCGTACGACAGGAGGTGGAAGTACGCTGTACCCACCTGCAGAACAGGGACATCCCCCAACGGGAAGATGAGCACCTGGATGAGGAGGGCGGCGAGGATGAGCCACAGCGCCCGCAGCTTCAGCCGGCCGAGGTTGGCCAACCTCCCCCGACGGAGGAGCCCGGCCGCGATACCGATCCCGACGGCCCACAGTAATGGCATTCCTTCACCCCGCGTCCATCGCCAAGGACTCGGTTGCGACGGGCCTCCCGAGGGTTCTGTAGCGTCGCACCTTGTGTGCGACGGTCTCTGGGTCAGCGTGACGGCAACGCACGGACTCCTCCCCCGGACTGCCGTCGGGCATGAAGCCCGACGCTACGGATTCTCTTCTTCTGGTCCGGCGCGATCGAGGTCCGTTGGGCAACTTGGATCAGCGCGCGATCGCGAGGAAGACGTCTACGAGCTTCGGGTCGAGCACCGTACCGGCCATCTCTCTCAAGATCCTGCGTGCGTCCTCCTCAGTGTAGGCTGGGCGGTACGGGCGATCCGTGGTGAGGGCGTTCCACACGTCGGCCACAGCGAGGACTCTGGAGCCTAGGGGGATCTTCTCCCCGGCCAGGCCGTCGGGATACCCTCCGCCGTTCCAGTGCTCGTGCTCATGCCGCACGATGTCTACGATCCCTTCGTAGATCTCCAAACCTTGGAGGAGCTCAGCGCCGACAACCGGGTGACGCTTGATCACCGCCCATTCATCCTCGGTGAGTTCTCCCGGCTTGAGGAGGATGCTGTCTGGGACAGCGATCTTCCCCAGATCGTGAACCCGGCCGGCAGCCTCTATCCGCTCCACCAGTTCGTCCGGAAGCTGTAGCTTTCGGGCCAGTTTCACCGCGAGCTCGGCCACGTCCTTCGAGTGGGTTCCGGTGTAGAAATCGCGCTCCCCGACGACGCGGGTGATCCTCTCGAACGCTTCCTTCGCCTGATCACGCAAACGTGCGTAGCTGCGGATGGAGCCTTGGACGACCATAAGCGGACTGGCCACCAGTACCACGTACCACGGAGAGAGGGGGTACACAACCGCCATGAGAAGTGCCAACACGCCCAAGGCAAGAAACTGGGCAGATAGATGTCGCAGGTCGAAGCGGAGGATGGATGCAAGGCGTCGCTCCTGTGTGATAGCGAGCATTCCTCCTACAAGGCTCGCGTTGGCAATCACATACGCTAGGAAGGCGAAACTGGGAGGGACGAAGCTAACTAGATGCGTGTAGGGAGGTCGTGCCCCCCCTAGGACATGGAACACAAGGCCGGCAACGGTTACGGAAACCACCAATTGACAGCTGTTGAACGCAACGTACTTCAGGAAGTGGCCCACACCGGCTCGCAGTTTGTCCCATCTCAGAACGAACTCAGCGAAGAGAGACCCAGTCAGGATGGTGAGTACCGCAAGAGGGATGCCGCCAATGCAGATCGCGGTCGTCCCAACTGCGATCGCTGCCGAAAGACTTCGGTGGGGGACCACCTCGACCTCGAAGACTTCTGCAAAGAAATCGAGAGCGCCTAGGATAAGCCAGGCAAGAATGAACTCGCGCGAGAAACGCGCCTCTGGGATGAACAGAGCTAGACATAGCAGTCCAGCTCCCACCACCAAGAGCCAGTACACCCTTGCCTTGAGAGGCAGAGTTCTCACTGGTGGACCATACACAAACACACGCGGGGCTTCCACCCCCGCGCGTGAGAGTTTTCAGGAAGCCCTACATGCCGATCAGCACCACTTCCAGTGCGCCCCGCTCAGGATGGCGAACAGGGTCACCGCAAGAAGAACGTACAGTCCACGGGTTCCTAGCGTCTTGTTGACCTTGTCTC
>JAGUVP010000177.1 GCA_020062805.1 Candidatus Bipolaricaulis sp. | reverse complement strand
GCGGATGGGTGAACTCGTGGCCGGGGAGGCAGAGGTGCCGGTGCTCAACCCACGTCACAAGGAGCTTGCGGTGCGCCACCTCCTCTGCGCCGCGGCGGAGTCTCCGCTCCGGAAGGATGAGCTCTCCGAACTCGGCGTGGAAGAGGACGACGTGAGATCTCTGGAGCGGGCCGGTCTCCTCGCCCAAGCCCCTCGCGGGTGGTCCTACGCCGGACGGGTCCGTCCGGCGGAGGCGGTGTCCCTGGACGCGCTCACTGCCCGTCAGGTCCAGATCCTTGTTGCCGGGGAACCCCTCGAAACGTGGGACGAGCACCGTGCCCGGCGCGAGGCGTACCCCGGCGCGGTGTTCCTCCACCAGGGCGAGGCGTTCCGGGTGCGGTCCCTCGATCTAGAGACAGGGATCGCGGAGGCGGAGCCGGCCACAGATGGACTCTCGACCAAGGTCCTCATCATGGAGGAGGCCCGCATCCAGAAACCAGCTTCCGGAGTTGTGACTTCCGACTTGGGGCTTGGGACGGTCTTCGTCCGGGAGACGATCTCGGGCTACAAGGTCCTGGACCGGGGCCGGGTCGTGGACACGAGGTCTGTCGACCTCCCGCCGATCGAGTTCGAGACCGAGGGGGTGTGGCTGACGTGGGGAACGGACAGTCGAAAGCCGCAAGTCACAAGTCGACAAGTGGACTCTGGACTTGGGACTGGGGACTGGGTTTCCCCTGGCGGGCTGCACGCTGCGGAACATGCCCTGATTGCGCTTGTCCCCCTTGTGGCGCTGTGTGAACCGGGGGATGTCGGGGGGGTCTCCTCCTGTCTTCACCCGGACACGGGGCGGCCGACGGTGCTCGTCTACGATGCGTACCCCGGGGGAATCGGGATCGCCGCGGTTCTTCGCGCCCGGGTGCGTGACTGGGTCGCTCGCGCGGTTGACCTTCTCGCGTCCTGCCCGTGCCGGGATGGGTGCCCGCGGTGTGTGCTCTCCCCCCGTTGCGGAAGCGGTAACCAACCCATGGATAAGGCTGGTGCCCACAGACTCCTCCAGGCGTGGCTGGTGGGATACGGAGGGAGGGGGGGAGGGGCCGGGGATGCCCCTCCCCCTGGGGAGGCTGGCCCTCGTTAGGGGCAGTTCCCGAAACAGAGCTGAACCTTGAACCTCCACTGCCCATCCGGGCCGACGTACCAGCAGTACCCAGGCCCACTCGGACACTCACCGAGGAAGAACTGCCAGTTTCCGGATGGGCTCCAGAACCAACCCATACCAGGGGCGATGTAGCCCATGCCGCTGCACGGCGGGCACGGCGTGATGCCCCAGCACGGCGGGCACGGCCAGTAGCCGGGTCCGGTGGATGCCCCCACGATCTGGAACGTGGTCCACGCCGTGACGTAGCACCCACAGCCCGGCTCGGGGACGAGGCCCAGCACTGCGACTTTGCCGGACTCGACGGTCGGGCCGAGGAGTGGATAGGGATCGGAGTAGGTCCCCATGGGGAACGAGAGCGGCCGGGTGCTGGCCACGAGCTGGAGCGTCTCCGTGCCCGTGGGGGGAGCAACCCGGAACTGATACGTGGACTGGTCGGGGAGTACGTGGGTTCCCGCCGGGCGGTACGCGTTCGGTGAGTAGGGGTTGGGGAAGATCAGTCGAACGTTCCCCGTGGGCTCGATGTCGAAGATGTACACGTACGCGGCTTGGGAGATGTAGAAGTGGATCCGCGCTGTCTCTCCAACCGTGTACTGGCTCTTCTCCGTCCAGATCGAAGCCGAAAGGCCTGGAACAGGGGATGGGATCAGGCCCAGCGGGGACACGCCGGACTGGGCGAAGCCGACGGCGCAACCTGCTAGGACAAAGATCGCAGTGAGTCCTCTCTTCATCTCGATCACCTCTACCCGATGTACACCGCCCGCCCGGCCCGGGTTCCACGGGTAGGAGGGAAGGGGGAGGCCCGCTATCATTATGCTGTGCCCGTGGTTCCCTATCTCCTGATCGCGGTGCTTGGCTACGTTCTTGGGGGCATCCCCACGGCGTACATCGCCGGACGACTGCGGGGGGTGGACATCCGTTGCCATGGTTCAGGAAACGTGGGGGGCACCAACGCGCTGCGCGTCCTGGGGTGGAAGGTGGGGATTGCGGTGATGACGGTGGACGTGGCCAAGGGATACGTCGCCGCAGGTGTGCTGCCACACCTCCCGTTTCTGGAGGGAACGCTTGTGTACCTCGGACTGTGTGGGGGTCTGGGTGCAGTGGTGGGACACGTGTACTCGCCCTACCTCAGGTTTCGGGGGGGAAAAGGAGTGGCTTCCGCGGCGGGCGTACTTCTCGCATTGGCGCCCCTTCCCACGGCGATCGCGGTGGGGGTGTTCTTCCTCCTCGCGTTCGGGACCGGCATTGTTTCTGTGGGGTCGCTCGGGGCGGCTGCGGCTCTCCCTGTCGCGGCGTTTCTCCTCCACCTGTTCGCTGGGATCACGCTTCACCCTGCAGTGGGGGTGGTGATCGTGGGTTTGGTGTCGTTTGTCATCTATACCCACCGCCTGAACATCCGTCGTCTCATCTCGGGGACGGAGAACCGGTTTCGACGCTTCTGGGAGCGGAGAGCGGAGGAGTAGAGAAGCAGGGCAATACTGCGGTTCTCCTCTGTCGAAGGAGAGCAGGGCGAACCTGATCCAGTGCAGACGGGGTGCAGCGGCGCCGCCTCGTTGTGGTGCGGGGGGAGGTGGGTAGAATGCAGGGTTCGGGTCACGCCGCAACTTACGACAGGTCGCTCGGACACCGGTCTCAGACGGGAACCGGCAAGGGGGGAGGGTGAAGGTCTCGGACAGGCGCATTGCCGAGTGGTGGGAGGCGCCGGGGATCGACGGCCGGGAAGCGTTTGACGAGGAGATCCTCTACCTCAACACCCTCATCGAGGAGATCGCCCTCCCCCGGTGGGCGATTCTCGTTCGGGATCGCATGCCGCGGTGGGGGTTCGAGCCGTGCGCCCATCGGTTCTTGGAAGGCCTGGAGCAGGTCATGGGCATGATCGGGTCGGGACGCGTCTGTCCGCGGTTCGGGGGGTGTGGGGATATCCCGCTCTCCGTGCAGCGGAGACTCGATCAAGTGGGGGTAGCGCTTCTGCAATGGGCTGAAGCTGGAAACGGAACCGGTTCTCTCGCGCGCCAGTTGGGCGAACACACGCCAGATCGGGCCGAGGCGGCCCAGGCGATGGGAGAGGTCGTGTTGGGGATTGGTCAAGGCCCGGCGTTCCTCGACGCGACGCTTGATCGGTGGGCGGAACGAGCCCAGTCGGCTTCGGCTCGAAACCTGGTCGACGGAGAGGAAGCGCCGCTCGCGGTCCTGGCCCACCACCCGTGTTCGTATGCGTTGCTCTGGAACATCAACCGCCTCACGCACAGCGTCGGGAACGGCGAGGTGCCGTCGGTGCTCGTGTGCATCCCTTCGCTCCGTGTAGCTCCGAAACTCGATCCAGAAAGGGTGTGTACCCTCCGCGACGTCGGGGAAGCCCTGGCGCGGTGGTTGCAGGGGTTCCCACCGCAGCACAGTCTTGGGGAACGGGTCTACGGCATGATCGGTCCTCGTGATGAGGTGAGGAGGTGGCTCGTTGCCTCGCTCTACAAGACCCTCAAATTGTGGTTGGTCTACCTGGACGGTATCCTCGGCGAGAATCACGAGTACTTCTCTCTCATCTAGGTTGCGCTCGCGCGGTAGGAAGCTACTCTAAGGTTTCGACATGGGAGCTTTTGTCCTTGTGGAGCACCCTCTGATCCGGGCCAAACTCACCCGTCTGCGCGACCGGCGCACGGACCGCCTCCAGTTTCGCCAGATCCTCGAGGAGGTTACCGCCCTCATGGTGTACGAGATCACGCGGGACTTTCCACTGCGCGAACTGGAGGTAGAGACTCCGCTTGAGCGAACCGCTGGGGTCGACCTCGCCCGTCCGGTGGTACTCGTTCCCATCCTCAGGGCGGGGATCGTGATGCTCGATGGCGTTCTTGCGCTCATTCCCAGCGCCCGGATCGGACACATCGGGATCTACCGCGATCCAACAACCCTCCGGCCCGTCGAGTACTATGCCAAACTCCCCGCAAACCTCGGCGACGCGCTGGTGATCGTTGTCGACCCGATGCTCGCCACGGGCGGGTCGGCCGCCCACGCGGTGCAGATGGTCAAGGCGCGGGGAGCGCAGGATGTTCGCTTTCTGTGCCTGGTCGCTGTCCCCGAGGGTCTGCGTGTGCTGCAGGGGGC
>JAGUVP010000021.1 GCA_020062805.1 Candidatus Bipolaricaulis sp. | reverse complement strand
TCGCCCTTCCGCTGCTGGGGGAAGGCCGGGCCCGGTTCGGGGGCGAGGAGCTTCCCGGCGGAGAGGCCCTGCGCCGGGCGGGACTGACACCGCTGGCCGACTTGGCGCCGAAGGAAGGGCTCGCCCTCCTCAACGGAACCGCGTACATGCTCGCCTGCCTCCTCCTCGCCTGGCTCTGGGGATGGAGATCGCTCCAGACGGCACTGGGGTTCGCCGCTCTCTCCTTTCAGGCCCTCCGTGGACGGATGGAGGCCCTGGACGCACGCATCCACGCCCTGCGCCCTCATCCTGGACAGGTTCAGGTCGCGGCGCGGCTGCGGGAGCTCCTCTTCGGCAGCGCGCTCACCGACTCGCACCAGGCCGATGTCCAGGACCCGTACTCGCTGCGCTGCCTCCCTCAGCTCCTCGGTCCGGTGGTCGAGACTCTGTGGGCGGTCGAGGGACGACTGCGGGTAGAGATGAACGCCGCCACGGACAACCCGCTCATCCTTCCCGAGGGGCGCGGGACCGCGCTCGCCGGGGGGAATTTCCACGGGGAGATCCTCGCCTTCGCCGCGGAGTGGCTGGGGATCGCGCTCGCCGAGCTAGGGGCGTCCTGCGAGCGAAGGCTGAGCGTCCTCCTCACCGCGGAGGGGCGGGGTCTCCCGCCGTTCCTCTCCCCGGAACCCGGAACGGGCTCCGGCCTGATGCTCCTCCAGTACACGGCGGCCGCGCTCGCCGCGGAGAACAAGGTCCTCGCCCACCCAGCAGCGGTGGACTCGATCCCCACTTCGGGAGGCAAGGAGGACCACAACGCGATGGGCGGCACATCGGCCTGGAAGACGCTGCGCATCGCGGAGAACGCTCTGTCTCAGGTTGCGTTGGAGGGCGTGGCGGCGCGGTGGGCGGTGGCCCTGGCCGGCGAAGAGGACCTGTCGCCGGCAAGTCGCCCCCTGTACAAGGCCCTGTGTGGGCTCGTACCGCCGCCAGGCGAGGACCGGTACCTCGGCGAGGAGATCGAGCGGGTCCGTCAGGCGATCCGGGAAGGGAGGTTGAACCACCATGAACTATAGAACGGGCACCGTCGCTGTGGTCGGCCGGACGAACGTCGGCAAGTCCACGTTCATCAACGCCGTCGTCGGCCGGAAGGTGGTTATCGTCTCCGCCCGCCCCCAAACCACGCGGAATCGCATCCGCTGCATCCTCACCACCCCGGAAGCCCAGGTCGTGTTCGTGGACACGCCGGGCCTCCACCAGCCGGTGAACAAGCTCTCCGCCCGCCTCCACCGGGAGGCACTGCGCTCGCTCGCCGGGCTGGATGCGGTCGCGTACATGGTCGAGCCGAGCGGGCAGGTGGACTCCTACGATGCCCTCATGCTGTCCCGCATTCAGACGCTGCCCTGCCCGAAGGTGCTCCTTGTGAACAAGAGCGACCAGGCCCGGGGAAACGCCCTCCCCGAGACCCTCCTCGCCTACGATCGGCTGGAGATGTTCTCGGACATCGTGCCGGTCTCCTCGACCAAGGGCACCAACCTTGACCGGGCCCTCGCCGTGATCATCGGCCACCTGCCGGAGGGCACGCCCGCCTACAAAGAGGGAGTGTCCACCGACCGCCCGCTGGCGTTCGTCGCCGCGGAGACCGTGCGCGAGAAGGTGTACGCGGAGACCTACCAGGAGCTCCCGTACGCGACCGCGGTCACCATCGAGGAGATCGAGGAGCGAGCCGATCCGCCGCTCACGTCGATCTACGCCACGGTGGTCGTGGCCAAGGAGTCGCAGAAGGCGATCGTCATCGGGAGCCGCGGCGCGAAGCTGAAGGAGATCGGGACCCAAGCCCGGGTGGACTTGGAGAACCTCCTCGGCCATCAGGTATTCCTCTCCCTCCACGTGAAGGTGAAGCCGAAGTGGACGGAGGACGAGGCCGAGGTCGCCCGCCTCACCGGCGACTGAAGCGCAGGCAACGCGTCCGCGGAGCCTTCAGCCGAGGACTCGTTGCCCGTCGTCCGTTACCCGTGGTCCGTGATCCTCTTGCCCCGTCGAACCGGGCCGATACGGACCGCGGATCACGGACAACCGATCACGGATCTCTGTGCCGCAGGTCCGCGGACACCGGGTTCTCCGAGGGGTCGACTGGGGTAAGATCGGCCCCGTGTGTAAGGAGAACAGATATGGAAGAGCCCCGTGACTTCATCCGCGAGATCATCCGCGACGACCTCCAGACGGGGAGGTTCGACCGGGTGCACACCCGGTTCCCCCCCGAGCCGAATGCGTATCTTCACATCGGCCACGCCCAGGCGATCCTTCTCAACTACGGGATCGCCCAGGAGTTCGGGGGGAAGTTCAACCTCCGGTTCGACGACACGAACCCGGAGAAGGAGAGCCTGGAGTACGTCGAGGCGATCAAGCACGACGCCCGCTGGCTGGGGGCGGACTGGGAGGACCGCGAGCTCTACGCCTCCGACTACTTCGAGCAGCTCTACCTGTGGGCCGAGGAACTCATCCGCAAGGGTGTGGCCTACGTGTGCGACCTGTCCCCGGAGGAGCTGAGCCGGACGCGCGGACAGCCGATCCGCGACGGGGACACGATCCTCACCCCGCCGGGCATCGACAGCCCGTACCGAGACCGGTCGGTGGAGGAGAACCTCGACCTCTTCCGCCGGATGCGGGCCGGGGAGTTCCCCACCGGCTCGCGCACCTTGCGCGCCAAGATCGACATGGCCCACCCCAACCTCAACATGCGCGACCCGGTCATGTACCGGATCCTCCACGCGCACCATCACCGCACCGGCGATGCGTGGTGCATCTACCCAAGCTACGACTGGACGCACGGGCAGTCGGACTCCATCGAGGGGATCACCCATTCGATCTGCACGCTGGAGTTCGAGAACCATCGGCCGCTGTACGACTGGTTTCTCGACCAGCTCGGGGTGCACCATCCCCGGCAGATCGAGTTCGCACGGCTCAACCTAACCTACACCATGACGAGCAAGCGGCGCCTGCTCCGCCTCGTCGAGGAGGGGCACGCCCGAGGGCTCGACGACCCCCGGGTGC
>JAGUVP010000245.1 GCA_020062805.1 Candidatus Bipolaricaulis sp. | reverse complement strand
GGAAGCCCGGCTCCGACCGAAAGGGATCGCCGGCGGGCGCCTCGATCTTAATGACCTCGGCACCGTGGTCAGCGAGAAACATCGTGGCGAACGGCCCCGCGATCCCGGTCGAGAGGTCGAGTACGCGGATCCCTGAGAATGCGGCTGGCTGGTCCATCAATCCCCCGGAGCAGGCGCGGCGGCCACGCCGGGGCGGGAGTATAGGCCGAGGTATTCCCCGGCGAAAGCGCGCGATTCGAGTCTGCAGCCTCGTCCCGCTGTGGTAAGCAGCGTCACAACAGTTGCGAGGGCGTATCCCGGTGTGCTAGGACGGAGCGCGGACTTCGCGCGGAGATGCCCGCGACAGGCACCGGCAGGAGACAAAGGGGGATTCTGTGACCAAAGGCTCCGGACTGCTACGTAATAAGTACTCGGTCGTGGGCATTGGGGAGACCGAGTTCTCCCGGAACTCAGGCCGCACCACCCGCTCGATGGGTGCCGAGGCCGTGAAGAAGGCCATCGACGACTCCGGGCTGCCCTACGATACGACCAGCTGGGGCATGACCTGCTACATCGCGGGCATGGACGCGATCGACTCCGCGGCGATCTCCTCGGATGTCGGCATCCGCCTCGACTGGCAGGCCGACACGATGGGTGGCGGCTCGTCTACCGAGACGCTGATCGCGATCGCGCTGGGTGTGCTTGAATCCGGCGCTGCCGACGCCATGATCGTCTACCGAACCATGAACGGCCGCACGGGCCTGCGCATGGGTGGTAACCCGGCCAGCGGTGTGGCGCAGCTTGCGCCGTGGATGCCGATGCAGGGTGGCTCCGGCCTGTCCCACACGATGTACGGCATCGCGAGCCCGCTGAACATGTTCGCGCTCACCGCTGTGAAGCACATGCAGCAGTACGGGACCACCTCGGAGCAGTTCGCGCACGTCAAGGTGGCACACAGCCACGGCGCATCGAACAACCCGAAGGCGTACTACAAGCCGCGCCTGACCGTGGACGATGTCATGAACAGCCGCTACATCGCGCGGCCGTTCCACCTGCTGGACTGCTGCGTCGAGACCGACCAGGCCGTCGCCATCGTGATCACGGACACCGAGCGCGCGAAGAGCCTGCCGCACAAGCCCGTCGCCATCAAGGGCAACGCCGGGCGTACCTTCAAGTGGCGGCCGGACTACCACTGGAACGACGGTCCGATCAACCAGGTGGCCGGTATCTACACGAAGGACATCCTGTTCGCCAACGCCGGCGTCGGTCAGGAGGACATCGACGCGACCGGCTCGTACGACGCGTTCACCTTCACCGCGACGCTCCAGCTCGAGGCGTACGGCTTCTGCCCCATCGGCGAAGCCGGCAACTACGTCTCGGACGGCTCGATCTTCCTCGGCGGGCGTCGACCCAACAACACGTCGGGTGGCCACCTGTGCGAGACCTACACGCACGGCATGAACATGGTCATCGAGAACGTGCGCCAGCTGCGCGGCGAGGTTGACGACTACTGCCCGAACGGCCAGCACAGCTACGACTACAGCGAAGGCAAGTGCCGGGCGATCAAGGACCCGCACCACACGGCCAACCTCGGCTGGGCGATGCCTGCCCAGGCGTCCGCGCTGATCATGACCAACATCATCTAGGTACCCGGGAAGAAAGAGGACCGACCAATGCCCAAGTGGCTAAACGCTGAACTGATCATCCCGGAGAACGACCCGGAGAATCGCTCGTTCTACGAGGCACAGGCGGGCGGCACGCTGAAGCTGCCGCACTGCAAGAGCTGCGACATGTTGATGTACCCGGTGCGGCCCATGTGCTCCGACTGCCGCAGCACCGACATCGACTACAAGGAGGTCTCCGGCAAGGGGACGATCCACTCCTACTTCGTCCTGTCGCAGCCGATCCACCCGGCCTTCCACCCCTACCCCAACACCCCGATCGTGCTGGTCGAGCTCGACGAGCAAAAGGGTGTGAGCAAGGGTGGGGACCGTAGCAAGCAACCCGCGGAGTTCCGCGCGCTGCGCCTGATCGGCAACGTGCTCAAGGAGGACGGCTCCTTCGAGGACCCGGCGAACGTGGCCGTCAACAAGCGCGTCAAGCTGAAGATGATCGACATGGGCGACGGGATGGCGCTACCCCAGTG
>JAGUVP010000328.1 GCA_020062805.1 Candidatus Bipolaricaulis sp. | reverse complement strand
CGGGTTCTCGCTCTTGCCAGTCAGCGACCTCTCGCTCACCGTCCCACTACCCGTCTTCCGGGAAGCCGAGGGCGTGGACCCCATCCAGTTCGGAACCGGCCCAGTGGGGCCGCTCACCACCATTGGGCTGCGCTGGGGCGGGTTCGGCATCGGCGGGAACATCGCCGATGCCCAACACGGCGACGTCGTGGGCGAGATCCCCATCGGCACCATCGACGTCGAGGACGTGGACATCACCCTGCCTCTCGACCTGTCGGCGGGGTTCCAGATCGCGTTGGTCTGGCATTCGAACCGGTTGCGCCTCAAGATCACCAGAGGAAGCCAGGTGCGCTACCACTCGCTCTGAGCGACCAGCCGGAGAGTGCCTCACACGCGGCGTCAAGCGCACACTGTCGAGCCGTGGGGCGGCGACCATGCCCTCGCTGGGCACAAACCTGTGGTGGTCCCGGTCAGCCGTGGCGTAGTCTCAACGAAGAAAAAGAAGCGGGTCTCGAGAGCCACCGCAGCGACGGACAAACCCGGCCCGAAACGCACGCCGTCGGCGCACCCGGTGCGTCGACAACCGCTCGCAGGCACGCAGCGGCGCGTTCGCGTGAAGCGCCGGCGACGACACCGGGCAAGCTCAGGAGCTCTGACGGGTTGAAACCGACTCGCCCGGGGATCCGGTGCGCAGCAGCGCCCCGGATCCCTGCCCTTGAGCCACCATCAGCGCTCCAGCGACGAAGCGCACGAGGGACAAGTACCCAAACCCACCTCGCTCAGCGGCACGCCGGGCCGGGTTGACTGATCCACCAGCGGGAGCCAGCAGGGCTGGGTCGAGCGACACGATCGGAACCTTCGGGATCTGTCGCCCGCTACGGGGTGACTGCGTGGGCCCTCAAGCCAGCCGAGCCCCACTGGGCGGCGATGGAGGTCGAGAGCGTGAAGGGGCGCCATCTTCGTTGGTCAGCGCGACGAGGAGCGGCTCGTCGGGCGCGAACCACAGGGCGGAGACCGCGCCGCCCGCACCACCTCGTGCGAATGGCACTCGTCCATCCCATCTGCCCAGGGCTACGCAGGCGGTCACCGCGCCTTCCGATTACAGGAGCGCCAGCACGTGACCCGTGCGCAGGTCCCATATCCGGAATCGGCCGTCGCGCACGCTGGCGGCTCATGCCGGGCTCGTAGGGCAGCTCCAGCCGGATCGAAACGTCGTGCAGGATGCGGTGATCAGCCGGCGCGTTTGCCAAAGCAGTGTGAACCACGATGGCGAGGCGGGGTTGTTGCGTTGCGGCAGAGGAACTGAAGGATGTGGATGTGTTTGTCGGTGTCACGCCGCATGATCTCGACGAGCACGGGCCAGAGTGAGCGATCGCGTTCGGACCGCAGGCTCCGAGCGAGCGATGCCAGCTCGGTGCGATCCTGCTGCTCGAACCCGAGGTACTGCTCGAGCTGTTCCCGCAGTTCGGCGAGTTCGGGTAGCGGACGTACCTCCGGTACAGCCGGAGGCGTCGCACTGTCTCGTTGCTCGATGCTGGCGAGAAGATCGGAGAAGAGCTGGTGGTGGCGTCGTTCGTCCTCGAGGATCATCGCAACCAGGTAGCCCACGTAGCTGGATCGGTCGAACCGTGCCGTGATCCGTTGGTAGCCGTCGATGGCAAACTGCTCGTTGCGGAGGTGGTCCTGCACGTGGTTGTAAAGGATTGCCTCCGTGGGTCCGAGCCGCTCGGCCAAGGGGAGATCGGGCTGAAGTGTGTGCAGCAGCGCCGCGGCCTCGACCGGCGTGAGGCGGCGGTCGAGTTCTGCCAGCAGGAGGTCTTCCTCCTTGTCGAGGTGCATGCGGACGATGGCTGCGACGCCCCAGACGCCTTCGACCAGGTTGAGTTCGCTTTGCCCGAGCTCCGTGCTCGGGGCGCTGAGCCGATCGAGCCGTCGCAGTATGTCGCGATGGTCGGCGACCAACGAAGCCGCAGCACGGTCGGTGCCCGTGACCCGCTCGTAGGCGGGATACAACGACCGTTCCTCCAAGGCCATGTGACAGGCCAGCTGCCGACGCAACGCGGCCGATGTCGCACGGATCCGCTCTCGATCCGGCGGATCATTCGCCACCAGAGCTGTTAGCTCGGACACCTGGCCGAGCAGCTTCTGGTGCTCGCTGTGGATTGCCGATGACAGGGTTGTTGCCACGGCGGGACCCTCCCTGCTGCGGATGGCCGAGCGCCTGCTCATGCCACATGGTTGTCGTCGATGCAGATGCCGACCAGTGCCGAAGGTCACCTGATATGCGCAGACGACGGCCGACAGTCATGGGCGTGGTGGTTGCCCGGCAATCCGTGTGACGGGCGCCATGGGCGCCTGACTGAACTGCTAGTTTGGTCACTGGTTCGATGCATGTCTGGGGGGCAAACCATGGCGTACGACCTGAAGATTGTGGGTGGCACTGTCGTCGACGGGACGAAAGCGGCTCGGTTCGTGGGTGATGTCGCCATCAAGGACGGCAGAGTGGTCGCACTGGGCTCTGTGCCGTCAGAGGCCGATCGGACGATCGACGCAGCGGGAAAGGTCGTTTGCCCCGGCTTCGTTGACATCCACACGCACTACGACGCGCAGATCGTGTGGGATCAGCTGGTGAGTTGTTCGCCGTGGCACGGCGTGACCACCGTCGTGATGGGGAACTGCGGGTTCTCGGTGGCACCCACCCGTCCGTCGCATCGGGATCTCATCATGCGCACGCTTGAGAACGTCGAGGGCATGTCGGTGGACGCCTTGCGAGCCGGGCTGTCGATGGACTGGCCCTTCGAGTCGTTTCCCGAGTACCTCGATGTGATCGAAAAGCGAGGTTGCGCAGTCAACGTGGCGGCGCTGGTCGGGCACACCGCGTTGCGGATGTATGTGATGGGCGAGGAGTCCGTCGAGCGGGTCGCGACGCCTGACGAGATCCAAGCGCAGAAGATGATCCTTCGGAATGCTCTCGAAGCGGGTGCGCTGGGTTTCGCGACATCACGAGCCGCTACCCACGTCGGCTATGACGGCAAGCCGGTGCCGTCTCGGCTGGCAACCACCGATGAGATCGTCGAGATCGCCACGGCCTTGGGCGACTTCAGGCACGGGGTCATGCAGGCGACGGTGGGAAGGGGGTTGAGCCACAACGAGTTCGCTCGGATCGCAGAGTTGACCGGCAAGCCGGTGTCGTGGACGGCATTGCTCTCCGGTGTGCCCGGTCAGGATCATCGTGTGGAGCTTGCGAAGGCCGCCGCGGTCGTCGAGCGTGGGTTGGCGGTGTTCCCGCAGGTGGCGGTGCAGCCGGTTCAGTTCGAGATCAGCTGGAAGGCGCCATTTCTTTATGAGGCGCTGCGCTGCTTCAATCCGGTGAGCCGGGCCGATCTTGCCGGCAAGAAGGCGATCTACGCCGACGCGGAGTGGCGCGAGACGTTCAAGGAGAAGGCGGGTAACGGCGGAAAGCTTGGCGACCGCTGGGCTCGCACCACCATTTCCTACTATCCGCTCGATCCGTCGCTGGAGGGGCGTAACGTTCAGGCGCTCGCGGACGGCATGCGCAGAGACCCCGTCGACGTGGTCCTCGATCTCGCCCTCGACGCGGACCTGGAGTTGCGGATCGTTCAGGACGTGATCAACTACGATCGAAATGCGATTCAAGAGCTCCTGCAGGATCCGAACACGGTGATCGGCCTGTCCGACGCCGG
>JAGUVP010000254.1 GCA_020062805.1 Candidatus Bipolaricaulis sp. | reverse complement strand
GGGGGCGATCGCCGCGGCGCCCCTGTGGGCCCAGGTCGGGCCGCTGGGGGTGATCGGCCTGGCGATCCTCGCCGCGTGCCTCCTCATCGTGACCCCGGCCGAGCTGTCCAAGATCCCGTTCGACATCCCCGAGGCGGAGACCGAGATCGCCGGCGGGCTGATGGTCGAGTACTCCGGGACGTACCTCGCGCTGTTCTACCTCGCCGACGCGGCGAAGACGATCGCCATGGCCGCCCTCGTCGTGACCCTGTTCGCCCCGTACGGGATCGCCGGGCTCCTCGGGCTCTCCGGGGCCGGCGCCCAGGCCGTGGACCTCGTGTTCCACCTCCTGAAGATCTTCGTCGTGATGTTCGCCGCCGTGACCACGGTGCGCGTGGCGATGGCCCGGCTCAAGATCGACCAGGTGGCGCGCGGGTTCTGGCTTCAGATCACCGCGGTGGCCGTGGCGGGGCTGGTGTTGCTCGTGCTCGACCGGATGGTGGTGGGATGATCCTCAAGACCCTGTTCTCCCAGCTCTTCACCAAGCCGGCCACGAACCGGTTCCCGGCGAAGTACATGCCCAAGTCCGTGCTCGGGTTCCTGGGGAAGGTTCAGGCGGGCAAGGCGACCCTCGTGCCGCCCGTCTCCGTGCCGCCCCGGTTCCGGGGGAAGATCGCCTACGACCGGGAGAAGTGCATCGGGTGCCAGCTCTGCATCCGGGTCTGTCCGGCGAAGGTGATCGAGTTCCTGCCTGAAGTGAAGAAGATCCGGATGCACGTCGCCCGGTGCACGTTCTGCGCCCAGTGCGTGGACGCCTGCCCGGTGGACGCCCTCGCCGAGAGCCCGGACTTCCTCCTCTCCGACACCGACCGCAGCTCCGCCGCGCTTACGGTGGAGTAGCCGCGATAGATTAACACTTCCGGTCTGTGTGTCCTCGGATCACATCCGTCTCTGGTTGCGCCGACTCCAGGATCCCGCAAAGTAAGACCCGACCCCGTCCGGGTGATACGCGACCGTGTGTTTGCAGTCGCACGATGCCCGGGGTACAGTGTTGGAAGGCTACCTGCAGCTGGGAGCAGTGATATGCAGATGCTCAACCTTTTTGAGATCGCGCGAGGGAACAGTGAACGCGTTCAAGCGGCATTCGACTCTGCTGTTACGGCTGTCACCGAAGACGAAGCCAAGGCGATTCGCGAGTTCTCCACTTGGGCGGAGCAGGAAGTTTCTGTTGCTGTGAACATGCGGCTCTACGTGGTTGTGGGTCTGCTAAACGGCGAGCGCATGCTGAATACGCATGAACGGGCTCACGAGATGGCTCGCCTGTGTGGACGAGAGGCCGAAGATCTGCTGCGCGAAATGCTTGGTCCGTGGTACGAGAGACGCATGGCTTTCGACCAGAGCTTCACGGGCGGGGAGGCTTTTAGGTATGGCGCGCTGAACGCAGGAGGGCCAGGGCTAACCAGCTATGGTCCCTACTGCGCAGTTCTTCGCAAGGCCTTCCTGGGGAGTGATCCCCACGTTGCAGTTCTTCCGGGAGACAGCCTGAAGATCTGTATTGCGTCAGATTCTAGCCTGGAGGAAGCCGCTATCCGGGAGTCTGCTGCTCCATACTCGCACCGACACCTCCTTGTGGCAAGCCGGCATGGAAGCGCAGTCGCAGGGGTGGAGATCCGTGACTGGTGGCGCTTTGTGGCGTCTCCGGACTGCTGGTTCGAAGTCATCTTCTCTGCTGTCATCACGCTGAACGCTGTTGAGTGCGTGCGTCTGCTGAGGAGTGAGCACGATCGGATGTGGTCACTGGCATTCGATTGCATCGCAGCCAGCCAAAATGAAGCGACGCGGGCGTTGGCACATGACTTTGTTTGCCTTCGCAGAGGAGAGGTCGACAACAGGATCCGCGTGGAGGTCGTCGAGTGAAGCTCAAGCTAGAGGCTCTCTCTCCAGCTGAAGGGATTGGCATCGTACGACAGAGTGACGGAACACTCCGCCTCATTCGTCCGCCCTACAGGTCAAGCGACACTCCGTCTCTGCCAGAGGCCGCCCTTCAGGAGACTATCATCTACCACGGGTTCTCCGCTGCGAGCAAAGTCTTTGATGACTGGCGGGATGTCATCCAGTTCCTGAACCAAGTGGTCGCCGACACGAGGCACTTGGTTGGGGTTGAGATACCGGAAGCGATTGAAGCTACTGATGTTCTCGCCCTTGCGCCGTGTGACGTCATCAGTTCCTACTTGGGGCGGGTCGAGCAGGAGCTCATCCCACACAAGCTGTTTGACCGGGCCGAGTTGATCCTCAGCACGCTCCTAAGGATCGCGTTGTCCAGGAATGAGCTGAAGGTTGCGGCTAGAGCAGCGGATCTGCTGGAGCTCAACCGGACTTCCCGCAAGGAACGGCAAGCGGGAATGGCGGAGTTGGCTAGACTTGACGCCCGGTTCGCCCATCTGAGTGGTCAGCGAGCGGGGCAGGCGGCCGAAGCTGATCGGATAGCAGAGGCTATGCGCAACCGCGGGAGTGTTCTTGCGTTCGCACCGGCGTCGTAAGGTACAGATGCAGACTATCACGTTCTACTCCTACAAGGGCGGAACAGGGCGCTCTCTGGCAGTTGCGAATGCAGCTCGCTATTTGTCCAATCTGGGGTTCAAGGTGGTCGCGTTGGACTTCGACTTGGAGGCGCCTGGATTGCACTACAAGTTCGCCGCCAACTCGGGTGGCAAGCCTCTTGCGGTGAAGGCAGGGCTCGTCGACTACCTTGACGAGTTCTCGGCTGAAGGTCGGTTGCCCAAGTCGCTTAAAGACTTCGTCATCAATGTACCCGTGCCTGGGAACGCTGGCCCCCCGATCAGCTTGATCCCAGCAGGGAGAGGCCCTTCGAAGGAGTACTGGACCAAGCTTGCGCGGATCAACTGGCATGATCTTCTTTACTCCGAGGGAGCCAGCGGAGTTCGGCTCTTCGTGGATCTCAAGAACCGGATTGCCGAAGACCTGAACCCTGACTACCTGCTCGTGGACTCCCGTACTGGCATAACAGAGATGAGCGGGATCGCAACGTCGCTTCTGGCTGATAGGGTCATCTGCCTGGTGCTGCCTTCGGCCGAGAATCTTGAGGGAGCACGGGTTGTGCTCCGCAGCTTGCGACGATCGCGTCGCGAGGTCAGCTGCGCGGATGTGCAGATCACGATCGCCCTGAGTCGACGGCCCGAAGAGGCGGGTTCGGAGCTCCAGGACATGGAGATTGAGAGGATCGGCACGTTCATGAACGCGGAGGCAGACGATCTCGAAGATACGCTGTCGTGTTCTGACGTGTTCGTCTTGCGCTCTGAGTCCGCCCTCGAGCGCGAGGAATCTCTTCGCGTGGGTACCGGAATCTCCCCTGATGACTCCGTCCTCTTGCGAGACTACCTGAGGCTCTTCGCTAGCTTCGTGCCTCGGGACGTGGTTGAGCAGAAGGTGAAGATCCTGGCTGAGAGGGCAAGGGAGGTCATCTGGACTGACCCGGACGCCGCTGTCAAGGCAGTAGAGGAACTGGCGGCAGCCTTCGTCCATCCTGAGTCCTACCGCGTGTTGCTTCAGTTCTACGCGGTCAGGGGGATCCAAGGCGAGCGAGCACTACGCACTGCGGAACGGCTCTGGGACTTGTCGCGGGAGGCAGATGACCCCGCCATCTGGAGTGCCTTAGCGGGCTCGTATGAGCCACGCCCGAAGTACCTCGGTGAGGGGCAGTGGACTCCTGATCTGGACTTCGTGACCGCAGTCTGGCGTGGGGCTGGTAAGTGCGACGCGGCCTTCGCCCTCAAACTTGCCGAGGGATACCGAGGCCTAAGCAGACCATCCAAGGCAGGGGATATTCTGCAGGAGGCGATCGTGGCTAACGGCCCATCCGCTCTTCTGGTGGGCAGGTGCATCTGGGCTCTTGCCAAGGCAAACAGGCAGGCCGAAGCTGTGGAGCTCGCGAGCAGTCTGGGACCGCAGTTCTCCAGCGACAGCGGTTTCGTTGAGGAGTGGGCGAGGTACGCCATCCTGTTCGCTGATGAGGCATCGGTTCGCTTCTTGGCTGATGCCGCGAGAAAGCCTGTGCTGTGGACCATTGACCCGGTTGTGGCGGGGCTCATCTACGTACGAGCTGGTGAGATGTCATCCGCGACGGCCAGAGCGGTGGACATACTCGGGCTGGTGAAGAAGGACCCCGGTGGGTTCAAGGTGATCAGCGCCCATCGAGTAGAGCCGAGTATGCTGGTAGAGTTCTTCGCGGAAGTAGGGATGCTCGATGATCTTCAAGCTGTGGCCAAGGGCAGACTGCCGCCGGACTTCGTGCGACGAATTGAGAGTGCGCAACGGGACATGCGCACCTGAAGCGGACCACTTCAGGTTGCCGAGGCTTGGGGGTGGCTCTCGGGCTTCAACCCACGAACCTCGAACCAGAGCGGGAATCGGGCCTCGACCGACGCGAGGTCTGCGCAGGCAAGATCGTGCTTTGCTTCCTTGGACTTGCCGCTCGTCCCCCCGAACCCATCCGCCCGGCCCCACGACCAACCCGAGTCCTCTCTTCATCCTTCCCTCCTCGCCGCCATGATATGCGCGAGCTTTTCCGCTGCGAAGAAACATCACAACAGCCTGATCAAGAGGTCTCTATACACGCGGTCCAGGTGATCGAGTTCCTGCCCGAAGTGAAGAAGATCCAGATGCACGTCGCGCGGTGCACGTTCTGCGCCCAGTGCGTGGACGCCTGCCCGGTGGACGCCCTCTCCGAGAGCCCCGGATTGCTCCTCTTCCTCACGGTTTCTGCCTACTCGGGAATGCGGGAGGAGCCCTCTGACAGCGGTTTCGTCTGTGCAACGCGACGCGGGATTGACCTCGGGGGGGGTTGCGGCTAACGTTGGTCGGAAAGTACGACTTTCTTACGCACAGAGGAGGTGCGGGGTGCCGGTGGTGCGGGTGAAGCGGAAGTTCCAGGTGACGATCCCGGCCGAGGTTCGCAAGCGGCTCGGCCTCACGGAGGGCGACTACCTAGAGGTCACGGAAGAGGACAACCACATCGTGCTCAAGCCGAAGGTGGTGCTCGACAAGCCCGACGAGGAGGCGTTGGCGCAGCTGGAGGCGATCCTCGAGCGGATCCGCCAGCCCGGCGAGATCTCTGAAGAAGAGGTCGAGAAGGACGTGTTCGAAGCGATCCGCACGGTGAGGAGAGATGCCCGTGCTCGCCGCCGTTCTTGACACAAGCGTCCTTGCGGCAGCCTTCCTCAAACAGGACGGGATCAACCGCGAGGTCCTGCGACGGGCTGGGCACGACTACCGGCTCGTCCTATCTGAGGCGATCCTCCTGGAGACCCAGCGTGTGCTCATGACGTACGAACGCATTCGCTCCCGCTACCCGTACTCAGACGAAGACGTCCGGGCGTTCCTCGGCGCGCTGCGGGGGGTGAGTCGCCCGGTTATCACGGCATGGCCCGAGGTCTGCGCGGTCAGAGAGGATCCCGATGACAACATGGTGCTGGGGGCCGCTCTGGCGGGTGGAGCGGACGTCATCGTCTCGAAGGACCACCATCTGCAGGCGCTGGGAAGCTACCAAGGAATCAGGATCATCTCCACGCAGGAGTTCGTGCAGCTGGTTGAGTCCGGCGAGTCGGGCTGATCGGCGCGCGGCAGACGGATGGGAGAGGCGCTCAGGTACGAGCCTGCCCGAGGGCGCTCGCTGGAGACCCTCATACGGGGATGTCCTCGCGAAGAACCCGGTCGCGGATGCGTGCCTTCAGACCGCGGACCGTCACCACGCCTACGCGACAGCCCAGCAGGCTCTCTAGCTCCTGCTGAAGCCCGCCGAGATCGAGCAGGGTTCGTCCTGGTTCCGCAAGCCGTGGTCACAGCGACTTGCTGGATGCAAACCCAACGGCAGCGGCCGAGCGCCCGGGCCGCGCCGGTCATGCGGCTACAGACGCCAGGGGATGGGAACTCAGGTTGGCTAACTTGAGAATCCAACAGTCATGTTTCGATCTTCAAGGTGTCGCCCTCCCCCGTGATCGGGCAACCCACATGGATGCCGTGGTCGTGAGGTGCGGCCCAACCGCCTTCCCCGTGCAGCCTGAAACCAGGCAGGCAAGGTGATCGGTCTCCTTGGCCCGAGAGGTTGAACTCCGCCCCCCCGCGCTGTAGCATCCATGTGGTCATAATCCCCTTGGCGCAGCCAAGGGTGCTGCGCCACCCCGATGGGGTGGCGCGGGTCTTTGAGGAGGTTCATTGCAGCAGAGCCGAGTCGCGTGTTTCATCGACGGGTTCAACGTCTACCACGCGCTCATGGAGCCGGATGCAAGCGGTTCTGCTCCGTATGCCCGTTACAGGTGGATCGACTACAGGAAGCTGGCCGAACGCTACGTTTCTCCAGGAGAGGAGCTGATCGCTGTCTACTACTTCACGGCTTACGCTACCTGGGACGAGGCGAAGGCGTCGCGGCACCGAACGTTGGTGAGTGTACAGAAGGATAGGGGAGTTCACGTTGTCCTCGGCCGGTACCGCCCGGTAACCGAGCAGTGCCGAGCTTTCTGTCGGCAGAAGTACCAGACGTACCGCGAGAAACGTACCGACGTCAACATCGCGATCCACCTCCTCGACATGGCGTACAAGCACGCGTACGACAAGGCAATTCTGGTCTCCGGCGATAGCGACCTTGTGCCGGTCGTCAAGCATGCCAGACTCGTCCACCCGGATGGGAAGATCGTGGTGGTTGCCCCCCTTGGCCGCAGCGCGCAGGCATTGTGGAACGCGGCGGACTACAGGCGGGACATGAAGAGGGCGGATCTGAACGCGAGCCTTCTCCCCGAGCGCGTACTTCTCACGAACGGCTCCACTGTGGACCGCCCACGGGAATGGGCGTGATTAGGTCAGAAGACCCCTTCGCAGCACGGCTGACTCCTCGGTGTTAGGGCTGCGAACGCTGCCCACCCCGTTGGTGCTTGAAGGTTGGCATTGTAGGCGATGCTGAGCTGCCACTCTGGGCTGAGGCCCTGCGCCCGGCAGTCGCGAAGGTCCCGGCCCACGATGGCCAACAGCCCGGCGATTTCGCCTCGGCTTGGGATGTGCCTAGCAGCCCGTGCGGGAATCCCCGGGGCCGCGGACCTGCGGCAACGAGTTCCGTGGTCGGGTATCCGTAGTCCGCTGTCCGTACGGGCTCGTTCGGTGGACGGAGAACGGACCACGGTTCTTGCCGCGGGGATCCGATCTTCTCCGCGCAGCCGAAGGCTCAGCGGGCTGTTCTCCCACAGGCTGCTAGAGCCGTACGTTCCGTGAATGACAATCATCCACGGCGTGGATGATCTGCAGGGGGAGATGTAGCTCTTTGGCGGAAGCCGGCTGACGCACTACGATACGGCGTGAACTACGCGTTCGAGTGGGGAGTGGGATGAGCACCGCCCAGGGGAGGCAGGGATGAGACTAGGGAAGGTTCTTCTCGTCGTGTTCGGGGTGTTGGTGGGGATCGTCGGGATCGGCCTGATGATCGGAGGGACGGCGGGCCTCGTGTTCCGCCTGGCGTTCGCCGGTCGCGACGGGTTCATGACGTCGGGCGACATCCGGCTGTTGAGTAGTGCCTACGGGATCGTCACGCAGAGATCGGAAGAG
>JAGUVP010000178.1 GCA_020062805.1 Candidatus Bipolaricaulis sp. | reverse complement strand
CTACCCACCCTTGGCCCCAGGCGATGACCGTTCCCACTGCCATCGCCAGCACCAACACCATCACCTTACGCATGGTCTCCCTCCTTGGGATGAATACACTACAGGTGATGGTATCAACCGATCCCCGATCTGTCTGTGATCGGCGCCACGCTCCAGGCGGGTTCGTCGTCCCGTGGGTCGTTGCCTACCCGACAAGCGTGCGTTGTCCGAGGAGGTCGGCGAGGAGGGAGGGCAAGGCCACCGTTCCGTCCTCTCGCTGGTTTTGTTCGAGGATCGCCGCGAACAGGCGTGACGTGGCGAGAGCGGAACCGTTGAGGGTATGGACAAAGCGGGGTTTGCCCCCGTCGATGGGCCGGTAGCGGATGCTCCCCCGCCGGGCCTGGTAGTCCTCGCAATTCGAGCAGGACGAAACCTCGTAGTACCGGTCCTGGCCGGGCAGCCACACCTCGACGTCCACCGTTTTCGCGGCCTGCTGGGCGAGGTCGCCCGCGGGGAGAAGAGCGACCCGGTAGTGAAGTCCCAGCTTCTGCAGGATCGTCTCCGCCTGGAGGACGATTTCATCCAGGGCGGCGTAGGAGGACTCGGGCGCGGTGTAGTGGAACAGCTCGATCTTGTTGAACTGGTGGACGCGGATAAGACCGCGCTGCTCCTCGCCGTACGTCCCCGCTTCGCGGCGGAAACAGGGGGTGTAGGCGACGTACCGGCGGGGGAGGTCGTCCTCAGCCAACATCTCGTCTCGGTGGAGGTTCACGAGAAGCGCCTCCGCCGTCGGGTTCAGGAACAGGTCGTCCTCGGGACAAGCGTAGACCTCGGACGCGAACTTTGGGAACTGGCCGGAGGTCACGAACGAGGTCCGGTTGGCGAGGATGGGGGGGAGAATCGGGGTGTAGCCGTGCTCCCGCACGTGCAGCTCGAACATCCAGTGGAGGAGGGCGAGCTCGATCCGCGCTCCGTCGCCGGTATACATCGGGAACCGGGCGCCGGTGACCTTCGCTGCCCGCTCGAGGTCGAGGAGCTTCAGGTTCTGGGCGAGGGCCACGTGGTGCTGTGGGGGGAACGCGAACCGCGGCATCTCCCCGAACGTGCGCAGGATGACCTTCTCCTCCTTCGTCCCGTCGGGTACCGAGCTGTGGGGAACATTGGGGAGAGCGAGAACTAGGGATTGGAGCTCCGTCTCGACCTCTTGGAGCCGCTCCTCAATCCGTTTTCGTTCGGCGGCGACGGTGCGCATCTCCTCCCGCAGCCGATCCCGTTCCAGCTGGCGACCCTCTCGGGTGAGGCGGGCGATCTGTTCCGATGCCTCGTTTTGCTGGCGACGAAGATCGTCTGCCTTTCCGGACAGGAGCCGGCGCTCTTCGTCCAGGGCGAGGAGTGGGGAGAGATCGAGGGTGGGGTCGCGACGGCGAAGCCGGGCTTGGAACTCCTCAGGGTCGCTGCGCAGGAGGCGTAGGTCGAGCATGACGGCGCAGTATAGCGCGTCTCTTTCCGTGCGGCGACGTGTGAGTCCCGGAGGTCTTCCGGTAGCATTGAGCGCGGCTATGAAAGCGATCATCTACTCCAAAGCTCTGTACTCAACGTGGATCTACTACGCTCCCGACCGGATCTTGTTCGACTGCGGCGAGGGGGTGAGCTCGCTCCTCGAGAACCGGGTGTTCGCGGTCAAACACGTGTTTCTCTCCCACGGTCATGCCGATCACATCGCGGGTTTGATGGGGCTCATCAACATCCGCAACAACGCGATGGGCGACCACGAGAAGGAGC
The DNA here is from genome assembly GCA_020062805.1 of Candidatus Bipolaricaulis sp. Classification (GTDB taxonomy): domain Bacteria; phylum Bipolaricaulota; class Bipolaricaulia; order Bipolaricaulales; family Bipolaricaulaceae; genus Bipolaricaulis. The sequence goes on along the minus strand of JAGUVP010000178.1, from coordinate 3,191 downwards.
TGCGGGTTCACTACCCCGCGGGGAGTCACTTCGTGTCCGAGCTGATTCACTACTTCGCCCGCACGAACCGCAACCTGCAGTACGACCTGGAGTGGATCCCCCTGCGCGCCGGCGATCGGGTGACCCTCCTCGCGGGGCGGATGCCCCGCTACATCGAGGCGTTCGGGACGATCCACGCCCGCGGCGAACCGTCGTTGGGGTACAACGTGTGCGAGGTGCGCCGACGGCTGAGAGCCGACTATCGTCACCTTCCCCAAGAGGAGATCGTGGCCCTCGTTCGGGGAGGAAAGAAGGAAGAGATCTCCGAGAAGTACACCCAATACCTGTTCTCGTACGGCGGCGACTCGGTCCCGCTGAACCCGGCGTCGGTGCACGGCACGGAGGTGCTCCTCCACGAGGCGACGTTCCTTGCCGATGAGGATCGCAAGGAGTACAAACACGCCACCGTCTGGGAGGCGCTGGACGTCGCTCGGAAGGCAGAGGTTGAGAAGGAGCTCATCGTGTTCCACATCTCCAGCCGCTACCGGGGGGATCTCACATCCGTTGCCCGTCAGATCGAGGCGATGGGCCTTCCGTTCGCGGTGCGGATGATCCCGCCGGGGGAGTTGGTGGAGATCGAGTAAAGGAGGACGTATGGCACGCAGGTACATTCGGTTGGTCACTGACGTTCCTGGCCCAAGGTCGAAAGGGGTGCAGTTCCGCAAGGAGCGCTACGTCGCCAAGCCCCTCGCCCCGCTCGCTCCGTTCTACGCGATGCGCGCGGAGGGATCTGTGGTTGAAGATCTCGATGGGAACAGATTCCTCGACTTCTCCGGTGGTTGGGGGGTGATGAACGTCGGGCACAACCACCCCAAGGTCGTGGCCGCTGTGCGGGCGCAGGCCGAATTCTCCCTGCACACGGACTTCACGGCGGTCCCGTACGAGCCGTACGTCGAGCTCGCGGCACGGTTGGCCGAGCTCGCTCCTGGTCCAGCGTCGAAGAAATGCGCGTTCTTCAACTCCGGGGCTGAGGCGGTGGAGAATGCGGTCAAGATCGCCCGCGCCGCTACCGGACGCAAGGCCGTGCTCGTGTTCGACAACGCCTTCCACGGCCGAACCCTCCTCACCATGACGATGACCCACAAGGCGATCCCCTACAAATCTGGGTTCGGGCCTTACGCCTCCGACGTGTACCGGCTGCCCTACCCGTATCCCTATCGCTACCCGGTGCCGATGGCCGCAGTTGAACGGCGGATGTTGTCCCTCGTGGACCCGGGAGAAGTGGCGTGTGCGGTGGTGGAGCCGGTGGTGGGCGAAGGCGGGTTCATCGTTCCCCCACCGGAATTCCTTCCGTTCCTGCGCACGCTTGCAGATCGGTACGGGTTCCTCCTCGTGGCGGACGAGGTGCAGTGCGGCGTCGGTCGAACGGGCCGGTTCTTCGCGTGCGAGCACTACGATGTCGAGCCGGATCTGATCTGCGTGGCGAAGTCCATTGCCGGGGGGCTGCCCCTGTCCGGGGTGGTCGGGAAGGCGGAGGTCATGGATGCCCCGGTCTTGGGCGGCATCGGGTCCACCTACGGGGGGAACCCGGTGGCCTGCGCCGCGGCCCTGGCCGTGCTCGATGTGATCAAGGAGGAGGGGCTCCTCGCCCGCGCCGTCCACATCGGGGAGGTCCTCACCCGCGAGTTGCGAGCACTTGAACGCACGTACGCGGTGATCGGCGATGTGCGCGGCCTGGGGGCGATGGTCGGGATCGAGCTCGTTCGTGACCGGAAAACCCGCGAGCCGGACCCCGAGACGACGAAGCGCGTCCAACTCGAGGCCCTCAAGCGCGGGGTCGTCTTCCCCATAGCAGGGGTGTACGGAAACGTGGTCCGGTTCCTCGTTCCCCTCACCATTCCCGATGACGCGCTTCTCGAGGGGATCGAAGTGCTGAGGGAGGCGTTCGCCGAGACCACGGCAGGGGGTCGTGGGTAGGAGCGCCCTCTGTTCCCCGCTGTCGGTCACACGTGGTTTCCACCGTTGACTCCCCGTTGACCCGGGAGAGGTGGATGTGTGGCCCGTCGTGTGCGTACGGTGGCGGCACAGGGGGACGAACATGAGCGCGAAGAGAAGAATCTCCGAGATCCTTGGGATGCTGGTTGTGGTGGGATGCGTTGGGCAGATGGGCGGCACCTCCGAGCCTGGGAGCCCGTCGCCGTACTACCGCGGCACCCCCGAGGAGTGCCGCACGACAGAGGATGCACGCCGCTCGACCCAGAACGACTTCACCGAGACGATTCCGGCGGATGTCGGGGCGGGAGCGGTCGTCCTGTTCACGATCGGAGTGCACGTCGAACCCCATCGGGAGTACCTCGATCCGGCGCGCTACGAGCTCGATCGGACGCGCCTCGTCCGGCTTGCGGGAATCGTCGAGCGGCACGGAGGCCGACTCACGATCCAGGTGCAGCGGCCGTTCACCGAGGAAGCCCAGCGTCGAGGGGACAGCCTTTTCTCGGATCTCGCCCGAGCTGGGCACGAGATCGCCCTTCACTACCACGAGGACTTTCACCTTCCCAACGCAGGCGTTCGCCCTGCCGCGGACTGGATTGCCGCTCTGCAGCGCGAGATCGCGCTCATCGAGGCTCTCTCTGGGCAGCGGGTGATTACCTGGAGCGGGGGCAACCTCTACCCCGAGATGTTCACCGCGGCGGCCGCGGTTGGGATCGAGGTCAACATTAACTACAAGGACCCCACCACGCAGGGGATCCCCGCCCCGTTCCTGGTGACCAACCCATGGCGACCTGCGGGCTCAGGATCCGTCTCCGAGCGGACGACCCATGACCGTAGCGGAGAGATCGTGTACGTCCCGTCCGGGGTTTGGCCGGCGCATTGCCCGGGGGCGGAGGGCGTTCCTAAGCCGTACACCTACTGGGCGTTTGACTACGTCACCGTCGCCCTGCGAAACTCGCTCCACGTTGCTGCGCCGGGGAAGGTGAACACGTTCATCGCCACCGTGCACCCGGGGGATTTCCTCGCGCCTGCGGATGACGAGGCCGAGTTCGACGTCTGGGAGGCATGGTTGGCGCGGATCGTAGACCCGCTCGTCGAGGCCGGTCGGATCCGGTGGGCCACGGTGGCCGAGATGGCCACAGCGTTCGCGACTTGGGAGAAGGGAAGCGCTGGCGTCGGCGGTTCCCAACCCGTGTGTTCCCCCGAGCCGCGCGAGCGGG
>JAGUVP010000315.1 GCA_020062805.1 Candidatus Bipolaricaulis sp. | reverse complement strand
CGGCGGAATGTCGAGGAAGGCCTCGACCTGCTCCGGCGCGGCAATGGGGGCGGGGCCGGATTCTTCGGCGTGGGCCGGGCGGGCCGCGAGTCCGTTCATGTGACGTAAGTCCGTTTTCGTTCTGTGGAAACCTTACCGATTCCGATCGCGGTTGTCCTGTCTGTGTGGGTTGTGGTGGGGGGGTGCGTTGGGAGGTCCGGGTTTTCTCTGCGGCGCGACGACGGTGGGGGGTGGGGCACAGATTGTAGATACCGTCTTGCCCTACGGGGTGCAAGGGGTTTCATGGCGGGCTTGATACGGGGTTTGGGATTTGAGCACACCGAAGGCGATGTGCAGGAGTTTGCGCATAGCCGCCCCGATCGCCGACATCTTGGCCTTGCCGCGTGTCAGCAGACGTTGATGCTGGTGTCGCACGTCCGGGTTGTACCGGGTCGCCACCACCACCGCCATGTAGAGCGCCTTGCGCAGTCGGCTGGAACCGATCTTCGCCAACCGCGAGGGCCGCCGGACCGTGGTCCCCGATTCTTCCAGGACCGGTGCCAGCCCATGGAACGCCGCCGCTTGTCGAGCGCTCGTGAACGCGCGGCTGCGCAGCGCTGCGGTCATCGAGGCCGACAGCACGCGGCCGATGCCGGGGATGCTCTCCAGCAAGGTCCGATCCCGCTTCAGGTGGTGATGGGCGTCGAAGTGATCGTCGATCTGCTGCTGGAGCCGACGGTGTTCCTCACGCAGGGCCTGCAGGACGTTGTCGATCGACGCCTGAGCGAGGGTGTCCTCACTGAAACGCGCCTTCTCCAGGCGGTTCTCTTCGCGCCGCATATCCTGTTCCAGAGCCTCCAGGCGGCTGAGCAGGCGCTTGAGTTCCCGCACCTCCGGCGGTTCGGGCTGCCAGCGTCGTGGTGCGCGTTCGATGCCGTAGCGGGCCAGCATCATGCTGTCCTTGCGGTCGGTCTTGTTGCGCACCCCCATGCCCTTGGCATGCGAACGCACCTGGGCCGGGTTCAGCACGTGGACCTGCACCCCCTGATCATGAAGCCAGTACGCCAGCGGCTCGTGGTAGATGCCGGTGGCCTCCAGATACACATGGAGCCCCTCGGGGGTCTCGCCGGTGTTGCGCTCGAGCCAGTGCAGCAGCTCCCGGTACTGGTCTTGGCGGTTCGGGAACACCTTGGGCTTCACCTTGCCCGCCTCCAGATCCCGGACCCACATGCAGTCGAGCTTGTTCTTGCTAACATCAACGCCAATATGAGCCATCTCGTCCTCTCGCCTTGTCCGTACAGCCTCACCCGTCCGTCACGGAGGGGGGTCTTGGATACCGTTCAAACTTCGAGATGAGAAAGGACTCGGGGGCCAATCTACAGAACAGGTTCGTGACCTCAGGAGCCTGACGGGTTACCCGAGCCCAATACGGTTCATGGTAGCGATCCGTGAACCGCAAGACACAAGGAGCCTGCTTGCAGGCGAAGCCGCAGCCAAAGCCGACCCCGGGCAGGGGCTTCGCCTGCGAGCAGGCTCCTACGGGGGGAGGTGGGGAGGTGGGATTGATGTGTTCGGTTGGGGTTAGTGGGGTGGGAGGCAGTCGGGCAGGGATTGTTCGAAGGAGTGGGGTGTGATGCCGAGGTTGGCGAAGGTACCGAAGGCCGGGTTGGCGATGTTGTCCTGCTGCATCAGGTAGAGCTGATCGCGGGTCAGGGGTGGGTTGGGGAGTAGCGATGCCACGGCGGCCAGGGCGTGCCAGACGGTGAATGGTATGGGCAGCATCGGGCGTTTGCGGCCCAACTGTGTCAGGACGAGGGTCACGATCTGGCGGTAGGTGAGGATGTCCGCGCCGCCGAGTTCGAAGGTGTGTTGGGTGGGCGGCTCGTCGGCGCACAGTTTTGCGATGGCGCGGGCGATGTCGGTGACGTGTACGGGTTGCAGGCGGGTGTTGCCGCGACCGAACAGCGGGATTACCGGCAGGGCGGCGAGGCTGGCGAGGTTGCGCACAAAGCCGTCGCCCGGGCCGAAGAGGACGCTGGGGCGCACGATGATGGCGCTGGGGCATGCTCGGAGGACGGCGGCTTCGCCTTCGGCTCTGGCACGGATGTACGACGAGGGCGAGCGGATGTCGGTGCCGATGCCGGAGATCTGGATGACGCGCTCCAGGCTCGCCTTGTGGGCTTCGCGGGCGAGGCGGGCGGCGCCTTCGACGTGGATGGTGGTGAAGCGCAGGTCGCGTTGCTCCACGTACAGGCTGACGGCGTTGACGACGCCCCACGCGCCTTCCACGGCACGGGCGACATCGGCATCGTCCCGGATGTCGGCGCGGCAGTGTTCCAGCCGGGGGTGATCTTGCAGGGTGGCGGGTCGCGTCGGGTGGCGCGAGGCGATGCGCACGGCGTGTCCGGCGTCGAGCAGTTGGTGCACCGTGGCGCTACCGAGAAAACCGGTGCCGCCGAATACCGTAATCAGGTTCGGGTGCATGGCGAGCCCCCTTTGGGCGCGTCGGATCAATGCGGGCTGTGCGGTGCATCAAGCCGTTTGGAGTTACCTGATGAATGAGACTGTGGTGAGGCTTGAAGTATCCCCCTGGGGGTGGTGTCTCTCCGGGGCGATGTAGCGGGCGTTACCGCGCCGGGCGCTGGCGTTATTCGCCCCGGTCGGGGGTGGTGAGCGCGTGGGGCGGGCAATACGTTACGAGTGGCTTTGACAGGGCGCGGGGAGCGGGTAGAATACGCGGCTCGAAGACGACAGGCGCGTAGCTCAGCTGGTTAGAGCACCACCTTGACATGGTGGGGGTCGTTGGTTCGAGTCCAATCGCGCCTACCAGTATTTTGAGAAAGCGAGCCAGGGTATCCCGGCTCGCTTTTTTTGTTTGGG
>JAGUVP010000158.1 GCA_020062805.1 Candidatus Bipolaricaulis sp. | reverse complement strand
AGCGGACCACGACGTCCGAGACGGGAAGGCCGGTCGCCAGGTCCGCCGATGCCTCTGCGAGCGCATCGCGGATCTCCTCTCCCTCTTCCGGGGAGCGAGGCCGGAGGCGTCGAAGAACCCACCAGGCAATGGCTGCGGCGATGGCGGCTGCTCCCAGATAGGCAACCCAGCCCGGGGAGCGGCCCGGGGAAGGAGCCTCATCGTCCCCGGACGGGCTGACCTGGGTCGGGAACGGAAGGACCGCCGCAGGCCCGGGATCCTCCTCCACAGGCGCGCTCTCTGGAAGTCGGAGGCGCTCTCCCAGCAGGCCCAACGCGATCAGCATGGCCGCGAGGACGAGAAGGCCAAGCAGAAGCTTGCGACGCGACTTCGGATCGACGAGCGCGATCGCCAGCGCGGTGAAGAACAGAACCCAGATCAGGTAGATGAGCCACGACATGTTCCCCAGCGGTACCGCCCCACCTGGGCTCCCAGGTTCGTCCGGCGGAGTCCCCCACGGGAGGCGCCCCCCGCGGAACTGGACCCCCGACAGGCCCGCGGCGAGCACCCCCAGGAGAACGATCAGGATCACTCCCAGAACGGCCAGCCGCCCCCGGGTCATGGTTCCAGCCGCAGGCCGAGCTCCTTCAGCTGCCCATCATCCACGATGGACGGGGCGTCGGTGAGGGGGCAGGCACCGGTCGTCGTCTTGGGGAACGCGATCACCTCACGGATCGACTCCTCGGCGGCCATCATCATCACCCATCGGTCGAGGCCGAATGCGATCCCGCCGTGGGGCGGCGCCCCGTACTCGAGGGCGCGCAGGAAGAATCCGAACCGCCGCTCCGCCTCCTCCGGGCCGATGCCCAGGATGCGGAAGATCTGTTCCTGGAGCTCGCGCCGGTGGATCCGGATCGAGCCGGAGGCCAGTTCCACCCCGTTCATCACGAGGTCGTAGCACTTGGCCCGCACCTTAAGGGGTTCGCGCTCGATGAGCGACAGGTCCTCAGCACGGGGCGAGGTGAATGGGTGGTGCTCGGACTCGAGCCGGCCCTCACCCGCCTTGAACAGAGGGAAGTCCACGATCCAGGCGAGACCCCAGCGGTCCTGGGGGATGAGCCCGAGCTCGTCTGCCAGGCGCAGTCGGAGATCGCCGAGGGTGGTGGACGCAATGTCGGGCTTGCCCGCCGCGAGGAGGACGAGGTCGCCGTTTTGGGCGCCGGCCCGCGCGGCGAGTGCAGACAGGGTTTCCGATGGGACGTGCTTTCCGAGCGAGGAGGTAATCTCCTCGCCCGTCTTGATCCACGCCAGGCCGGGAAGGCCGTGTCCCTTCGCCACCGACTCGAGTTTGGCGAGCTCGCCCCGCGACTTCGTGGCGCCTCCAGTCACGGGCAAGGCGCGCACCGCGCCTCCTCCGGCCACGACGTCAGCAAAGACGCGGAATGGGCCTCCGGCGAAGGTCTCCGACACGTCGGCGATCTCCATTCCGAACCGGAGATCCGGCTTGTCCGACCCGTAGCGGGCGATCGCCTCGGCGTGCGGAAGACGGGGAAGCGGTAGGGCGATCTCGACGCCGATCGTTTTCCGGAACACGTGGGCGACGAGCCCTTCGAGAAGGGGGAACAGCTGCTCGGGCTCCTCGAGGAACGCCATCTCCAGGTCGAGCTGGGTGAACTCCGGCTGGCGGTCGGCGCGGAGGTCCTCGTCGCGGAAGCAGCGCACGATCTGGAAGTATCGCTCCACGCCGGATGTGACGAGGATCTGCTTGAACAGCTGCGGCGACTGGGGGAGGGCGTAGAACGTCCCGCGGGCGAGGCGGGACGGCACGAGGAAGTCCCGCGCTCCCTCGGGCGTCGATCGGGTCAGCATCGGCGTCTCGACCTCGGTGAACCCCTCCCCGTCGAGGTACTGCCGGATGGCGAGGGCGGTGCGGTGGCGCAGGCGGAGGTTGCGCTGCATCCGCGGCCGCCGCAGGTCGAGGTACCGGTAGCGGAGCCGCGTCTCCTCGCTCGGCGTGCCCTCCTCGGCGACGCCTAGCGGCAGGGGCTTCGCGTGGGAGAGGACCTCGATCGTCTCGATCTCCACCTCGATCTCCCCGGTCGGGAGAGCCGGATTGGGCGCTTCGCGGAGGCGAACCGCGCCTGCGATGCGTATCACGTCTTCGCGGGCAAGGTGGGCGCTCTGCGCGTCGCGTAGGACCAGCTGGACGATTCCCGAGGCGTCGCGGAGATCCACGAACGTGACCCCGCCGAGGTCGCGCACCCGATGGACCCAACCGGCGAGGACGACCTTCCGCCCCGCTGCCTCGCGCCGCAGTTCGCCACACGTGTCCCTGCGCATCGTTTCCCCCTTTCCAACGCCCAAGATCCGAGTTCGCAGAGCCGGCAGCGTCGGGCATCAGGCGCGACGCATGTTTCTCGTAGCGTCGGGGGTTGTCCCCGACGGCAGTTCCCGGCGTCGGACACGGGGTCCGACGCTACGGAACACGGATCACCGACCTTCTCTGCGTTCTCTGCGTCTCGGCGGTGAGAAGCTGCTGGCGGAATTGTAGTCCGAATGCCGTCAGATCACAGGGGGAGGGCGGAGGGGCAGATCGTGCGGTAGGCGCAGTACGCGCAAGCAGTGAATGAAGGCTTTGCCGCAAACTCCCCAGACCGAATCCCCGCGGTGGCGTCGCGGATTGCGGCACGGGCGTGTTCCATCCTCTTCTCGTTCGGGACCGCCCGGCCGACCACCACCTCGGGGGTGAGAAATCTGAGCTGAACCTCAGCGGGCCGTTCCCCGAACATCCGTTCGTAGCCGAGGGCATAAATCGAAAGCTGGAGGGATTCCCCCGCCCGACGGTCGGCGGCATCCTCCCCCACGTCGGACGTCTTGTAGTCGATGATCGTTGCTCCTCCCGTTCCGCGGTCCACGCGGTCCCAGTACCCGATCACCTTAGCCTCGCCCTCTGCAAACGAGAAGAACTTTTCCACGAACGTCGGCCGCGCGCTCGACCCCTCCTCGAACGCGTAGAACGCCTCCAAGGCAGCTTCACCGTGGCGGAGCATCTCCGCCTCGTGCGCGGCGGACAGGAACCCCTCGGATCGCCAGGCGTGGCGGAACACCCCGCGCAGGTCTTCCGCGGGAGGCGTTCGTCCGTGGACCTTGGCGAGATGGTACGCCTGAATCGCCTGATGAACGGCGTTCCCGAGGATGACGATCGGATGAAGGCGGATCGGCACGCGCAACACGTGCACGTAGCGGTACTTGAGGGGACACGTCAGCCAGTCGTCTACCTGCCGGAACGAGAGCTGTAGGGGGCCTGAGCCCTGAGCGTCCACGATGGGGGCGGGCTCCTTCCCCTCTCGGCGGATCCGGAACAAGGGCGTGGTCTCCGCCGCGCGGCCCGACAGGGCATCCGGGCCCAGGGATTCCAGGACGAACCGCGAGACCTTGGCTGCCCGCTTGCGTGGGGCCTCGCCCGGCGGGCGGTAGTCGTCGGCAGAGAGGAGATAGAGCCTCTTCTTGGCGCGGGTCATCCCCACGTAGAACAGGCGGCGTTGCTCCTCGAGGTGGCCGAGGTCCTCCGGGATGTCCTCCCCCCGCAGACCGCGGGGAAGGGCGAACGTGGGCCGGGCGATGCGCCCGGGGAAGAAGTCCTCCACGAGCCCGGTGAGAAACACGGCCTCGAACTCCATCCCCTTTGCCTGGTGGAAGGTCATCACCTGGACTGCATCTGCACCGGGTTCGGCCTCTCCGATCATCGGGTTCCACCCCAGCTCCCGCAGCTCGTCTACGTAGCGGATGAACCACGGTACCCGGTCGTAGCGGGCCACGTCCTCGAACCGACGGATGACCCGCTCGAAGAACTCGGCGATGTGGGCGACCGCCCGTCCGGAGCCAGGATCGGAGGAGTGGACAAGGGCCTGGAGGTAGCCGGTGCGTTCCATCAAAAACGCGTACACAACACGCCCGGTGGGGTTGCCGTGGGCGAGGGCCTCACACGCGGTGAGGTCAGCGAGCGCCCGTTCTGCCGCTGCATGGCCGGTTCGGCTCAGCGTTTCTCTCGCTACGGCTTCGATGAGGACCTGCCGCAACGGTCGGTGCTCGCGTTGCGACTGTGCGGTGAGGAGGGCGAGATCTTCGCCCGTCAGCCGATAGATGGGAGAGCCGAGGAGGTGATACAGGGATTGGCTGTCCCCCGGGTCGGCGAGGGCGCGGAGGAACGACAGAACGAGCTTGATCTCCTCCTGATCGAACATCCCGGCCCGGAACCGGCCGGCAAGCGTCCACGGGATGCCTTCTTCGGAGAGCGCACGCAGGTACGGATCCGGCCGGTGCCGGTTGCGGTAGAGGAGGGCCACTTCGCGGTACGGGGTCCCTGCCGCGTTCAGCTTCTTCGCCTCGGCGGCGACGAACTCGGCCTCCTCGCCCACCGCAGGGGAATGGTGGTGGACGGGTTCCAGCCCTTGACCGTAAGGCGACGTGAGTTCTTTCGTGATCGCGTAGGCGATCTCGCCCCGCAGGGACAGTGCCTCCAGCCGGTACGCGTTCGCTCGGATAAGGCGTGAAGCGGAGTCGAGAATCGCTTGCGTAGAGCGGAAGTTGCGGGTGAGAACGACCACCTTCACCGACGGGAACGCACGGAGAAAGCCGAGGAGGTTGTCCCATGGAACTCCGCGAAACCCGTAGATCGCCTGGTCATCGTCTCCCACTGCGGTTGCGTTCCCGTGGCCGGCGAGAAGCTCGATGAGCCGGAGTTCAGCTCGGCTCGTGTCCTGAAACTCGTCGGCGAGTACGTGAGGGAATCGTCGGTGGTACTCGGCGAGGAGGCCGGGCCGGTCTTCGAGCAGCCGCACCGTGCGCACGATCAGGTCACCGAAGTCCACGAGCCCCTCCTGCTCAAGCAGCCCCTGATAGGCAGCGTACAGGTCGCACAGCTCGCGGTGCAGACCGGCCTCGTCGGGTGCGAGCGAACCTCGCGCTTCGTCCAGCCACGCCTGGTAGGTTTCTGGGGATACGGCGTCGTCCTTGGCGCGTCCGATGAACGCGAGCAAAGGGGACAGCAATCGGAGCGGCTGGCGCAGGGCGCGCGGGCGCAGCGCGTGCAGGGGCAGGTCCGTGAGGTGGTCCAGGAGAAATACCCGCTGGTCCCACTCATCGAGCACACGGAAGTCCGGGGGCAGCCCGGCGAGCGGCGCGTTTTCGCGCAGAATGCGCTCGCACACCGAATGGTAGGTGGCGACCCAGGCGTCGAGCGCGGCGTAGCGGATCCAGTCGAACGCCCGGTCGAGCATCTCGTCAGCGGCTTGGTGGGAGAACGTGAACACGAGGAGCTGGCTCGGCCGCTCGACGATTCCCTCGGCGATGAGGTAGGCGATGCGGCGGGTGATGACCGTGGTTTTGCCCGTTCCCACACCTGCCAACACGAGAAGCGGCCCGCCGCGGTGGGTGACCGCCTCCCGCTGCTCACCCGTGAGGCCCTCCAGAATGTCCGGCATCGAGTGGAAGTGTACCCGCCCCGTGGCGCCCTTCTGACTGGCAGGCGACCGCACGCGGAGCTAACCTTGGCTCATGAACCCCTTCAGCGTGTTCATCCTTATCGCGATCGTGGGGGCGATCGTCGCGATGGGCGCGGTGGTCGTCTCCGAGTGCCGGGATGCCCAGCTTGTAACCCTGCCCGCTACGGTGATCGATAAGACCGTCATGGTGCGGGAAAAAGCGGTGACCACAACGGTTCCTGCCAGCGGGTGCTCGACCTGTCCGGGCGGTGAGTCGGGCGGTGCGACCACGGTGACGACCATCGTTCAGGAGGAAACGTTCTACGCGACTCTTGACATCATGGACGATGCCGTGATCCGGACCGAGCGGGTCGAGGTGAGCAGTGCTCTGTACCACAAGCTCAGGACAGGCGATGCAGTGGAGTACCGGCTCCTCCGCGGGAAGACGACAGGCCGTCTGTGCGGCCGCCCGGAGGTTCTGGTCCCTGCTCCCGCGTAGCGGCACAGCCCTCGCGTCCGCTCTGGGTGAGGCTTTGGATGCGCGAGGGACATAGGGTCGTGGGGTGGATCACCAAAGTTTGAGCGATCCCGCGGGCCGTGGAACGGAGGCTGTCCGGCGTGTGCAGAGGCCGAGCGGCTGCTCGCCCAGCTGGATGTTCGCCGGTTCAGGCTTCCCACTCCCGAGGGCCGGGCACTCCTCGGTGATCTGAGGGGGCTGTTCGGGCTTCTGGGTGTGTCCATTCCGGTACCCACGATGTTTGTGGGAAATGTGGCCATCGTGGGAGGGACCCTCTACGGACTGGCCGGTGGTCCTCTCGATCTCAGAGGCTCTGCATGGGAAGCCGGCGTTCAGTCGGCGGTCGAACAAGCACTGGGCAGCGGCCGCGCGTTCGTCCGGCAGTTCTGCGATCCCACCGCTGGCTTCTGCATCGGGCATCCACTCGAGTGGTTGCCGTTTTTCCCGCCCGGCGGCGGGGTCGGCTTTGCGGGACCGGCTGGGACCGAAGCATCTTCGGTCAACATCTGGGTCCAGGCCTTCGCTCCCGGCACGCTCGGGGAGGAGCACTCAGGAGTTCGGGATCTCATCACCCTGTACAAGTACGGCATCGTGCGGGCCAGCTCGCGGTTGACCAGAGCACGGCCTACCCGGCGGGAGATGGCTACGTTGCGGAGTACGTCCTTCCAACCGGGGTCTTCTGGCAATGGAGGGTGGCAGTTGTGCCGGTCCCGTGCTTCTGCTCACGTGGGCGTACACGGTCCCTGCCGACCTCTACGACGCTTTCTTGCCGATCGCTATGGCGAATGCTCGCCACGTGGAAGGTGATTGCGGACGACCGATAGCCGGGGCGATGCTGCGGAGGGAGCTGGAAGGCAGGGCCCTGGGCGCACCCCAGGGCCCTGTCGCTCGCAACCTACCGGGGGGCCGCCTGCTCCCGTGCCTCGACCCGGTTCACGATCAGGTCACACCCGTAGTCGTAGATGACGAGTGTCACCCACCGCGCCTGAACCCCGCGCAGCCGGACCAGCGCGTAGGACACCGTGTACCGGCAGTCGTCGGCCTGGCCGTTCCCGCTGAAGTCCCCGCGCTCCACGTCGCGTGCCAGGATCTGCAGGCGGACGTCGCTGACCATGTTGGAGTGGAAGTCGATCGTCACGTAGTTCACCGTTCCGCCGCCGGTGGTGTCGGTGAGCCACAGCCGGTCGTTCTCCACGCCGTCCAGGTCGAGGTCAGCCGTGAACGCGTGCGGCAAGTTGGTCGGGTCGAACGGGTCGGTCCCTGCGGCGATCTCGTCGTCGTCCGAGAACCCATCGCCATCTGAGTCGACGGGGGTCCTCACCACAGGGGCGACGATCGGGATTGGCTGGGAGTTACACGCATCCGGATCCAGCCCGTCGATGAACCCGTCGGAGTCGGAATCCCGATTCGTCGGGTCGAGGAACTGGACGAAGCGCACGTCGAACCGCTGCTCATGGAGGACGTTCGTGATCGCGCCCACCGTGAGTTCGATCCCCTCCTGAAGCAGGGCGAACTGGATGTCCTCGGGGGACAAGCCCTGGTCGCCCAGGGCGTAGATCTTCTCCCGCAGCGGGTCCACGTACACGAACAACTCCGTGCACACCCAGTCCACCTCCTCTCCGTCGAGGACCCAGTCGTTGTCCGTGTCGTGATCGAGCGGGTTCGTGGGGGAGAACACGCGGCCCGTGGACTTGCGGAGCCCGTGGCGCTCCTCCCAGTCGTCGAGCCCGTCCCCGTCCGTGTCGGGACTGCAGGGGTTCGTCTCGATGAGGCGGGTGAAGGCAAACGGCCCGTGGGGGTAGTTGACGATGTCGAAGTCGCTGGGGTGGAAGTCGAAGTGGCCGTCGTGGTTCAGGTCCTCTTCCCCATCGAGGAGTCCGTCGCCATCTGTGTCCGGGTTGAGCGGGTCCATGCAGCCGAGCGACGGGTAGGTGACCAGGATCGGCCTGCCGAACGAGTCGTGGGTGGGGATCAGGTGCTGTCGGTTGACGGAGAACCCGAGCACCTCGATGCCGTCCCCAACAGCGTCGCCGTCTGTGTCCGGGTTGTTGGGATCCGTCTCGTCGGGATGTCGGGCGCCGTCTCCCCTGTGGTTTTCTCCTATGCCGCGCGGATTGGGATGCCCGCCGATGCCGGTGTAGCACCTTGGGTCGAGCACCGCGCTCACGTGCCCGCTCTGCATGTGCGGGGTGAACGCTCCTCCATCGCACAGGCCATCGGCGTCCGTGTCCGCGTTCAGCGGGTTGGTGGGGTTCGAGCCCAACACCTCGGCTGAATCGAGGAGGCCATCGTTGTCCGAGTCCGCATCGAACGGACTGGCCCCGATGCCCGCCTCGAACCCGTCGTTGAGGCCGTCGCCGTCCGTGTCCCAGTTGCCGGGATCCGTGCCCAACCCGACCTCTTGGCCGTCCAGTAAGCCATCCCCGTCGGAATCGGGATTACAGACGTTGAACACGACGCTGTCGCCGATCCTGCCGGGCGCCGGGGTGATCACCGTCCGGATCAGCCCCACCCATGGCGTGCCGCCTGGGCCCAGCTCCCAACTAACCCCAGCGGCCGGGACAGCCACGAAGTCCTCTCTGAACTCCCACACGTACACCTCATCGTTCACCATGATCGTGCGGGAGATGAACGCGCCGTCCAGCACGCCATCGCTGTCGGAATCGGGATTGTTGACGTACGGGCACTGCGTATCGTCCATTCCCCCCAGGCCTCCGCCCAGCAGGCTAAGCCCGCTCCCCGCGAACTCCTGAGGGTCAAACAGGTGGTCCCCGTCGGTGTTGATGCTGTGCGGGTCGCTTACCTGAATGAAGCTCCGCTTCGGCCAGACACCCCCGACGGCGATCAGTTCCTCTGAGTCCATGAGGGTGTCGTTGTCTGAGTCCTGATCAAGGGGGTCGGTGCCGGTGATGTGCACTTCTTCGTAGTCCGACAACCCGTCGTTGTCCGAATCGGTGTCCAACGTGGGGACGGTCGGCGCCAACGGTGGCCCGGGCTGTGGGTCAAACGTGTACGGACCGAGGAGGGCGTTCCCCGTCCCGGGGGAGCCCCCCGTCGGGGACACGGGACCTGTTCCCAACGGGAGTACCGTGGAGACGCCGATCGGCGTGACAGGGCCGGGGCCGAACAGGCCTTCCTCCTCGCCGTCGCTGAGTCCATCCCCGTCCATATCCCAGTTGCACGGATTCGTCCAACCGAATCCCACCGAGCTGCTGTCGCCGATCTGAATCTGAGGGTAGCTCTCGTCCCAGATGCCGAAGTTCAGCTTGATCTGCTCGACGGTGACCTCGTATCCATCGAGGAGACCGTCGCCATCCGAATCGGGGTTGTGGACGAAGGGGCAGTTGGGGTCAGGTATACCGCCTGTAGTTCGAGACGTTCCTAGGCCGCTGCCCACGGTCGGATGGATGGTGACACTGTCCCAGTCGACGGTTGGATTCCACTCGTAGTTGTCGGGGAGGCCGTCGTTGTCCGTGTCCCGGTTGAGCGGGTCGCTGGCTTGGGTGAACGTGCGATTCGGCCAGGCGCCACCGGTGGCGATCAGTTCGTTGGCATCGGAGATCTTGTCTCCGTCGCTGTCTGCGTGGAGCGGATTGGT
>JAGUVP010000073.1 GCA_020062805.1 Candidatus Bipolaricaulis sp. | reverse complement strand
TGCAATATGACAAGTAACGCGACAGAGACGGTTGAATCGGTTCTGAGCACGATCGGCAAGGCCCTCGCCCACCCGGCCCGAGTGGAGCTGCTGCGCCTTCTCGAGGACGGCGAGCGGTGTGGATGCGAGTTCGTGCCCTCGCTCAACCTCGATCCGTCCGTCGTCTCGCGGCACCTCGCCGTTCTCTCGCGGGCGGGTCTGATCGTGTCGCGACGTGATGGAGTGCGGATCATGTGGCGGCTCGCCCGGCGCGACATCCCCCGCTTGCTGTCCTGCCTGGCCAACCTGCGGTGCTCAAGGGAGTCTGAATGAAGCGCGAACTGCGTCTGTCCCTCCTCCTGGGAGGCACGTTCCTCGCCGCGTACCTCGTCCCGTGGTCTGCTCCGGTCGTGCAGAAGGCCCTGTCAGAGGCGTTCCTCCTCCTCCAGGACTACGCCCGGGAGCACGTGTTGACCTGCCTCATCCCGGCCCTGTTCATCGCCGGCGGGATCGCGGTGTTCGTGTCCCAGGCGTCCGTGATCCGCTACCTCGGCTACGGGGCGAAGAAGATTCTCGCTTACGGTGTGGCCTCGGTCTCGGGGACGGTGCTGGCCGTGTGCTCGTGCACCGTGCTGCCGCTATTCGCCGGGATCTACACGCGGGGCGCGGGCCTCGGGCCGGCGACGGCGTTCCTCTACTCCGGCCCGGCGATCAACGTGCTGGCGATCATCCTCACCGCGCGCGTGCTGGGGCCGTCCCTCGGGATCGCCCGAGCGATCGGCGCGGTGGTTTTCTCGATCGTGATCGGGCTTGCGATGCACGCCCTGTTTCGGAAAGAGGAGAAGGCGAAGGCGGATGCCGCCGCCGCGGTGCCGACGCCCCCTCCCCCAGCCCGCGCGCTCTGGAAGACGGTCGTTCTGTTCGCGCTCATGCTCGCGGTGCTCGTGATCGCCAACTGGGGCCGACCGGCGGGCGTCACGGTGACGCTCCGCGACGGAACCGTCGTCTCCGGCACCCGCGCCGGGGAGGAAGCCTCCTCTCTTCTCGTGGTGCCGGAAGGAGGGGAGGAGATCGTTTCGTTGCCCAAGGCGGAGATCACAGGGGTGGAGTACAGCCCGTCGGCCTATACCACCCTTTGGCGGTACCGGTACGCGGTGGCCGGGGCGTTCCTCGTCGCGCTGTTTGTTCTTCTCCCGTTCTGGGTCGGGAAAGAGGAGGGAGGGGCGTGGGCCCGCTCCACGTGGGACTACGCGCTCCTCATCCTCCCGTACCTGTTCGGCGGCGTCCTGGTGGCGGGGTTCCTCCTCGGACGACCGGGGGAGGAGGCGCTCATTCCCGTCCGGTGGGTTCAGGCCGCGGTGGGCGGGAACTCGTGGCTTTCGTGCGCGGTGGCGTCGGTGGCGGGGGCGTTCATGTACTTCGCCACGCTCACCGAAGTCCCGATCCTGCAAGGGCTCCTCGGGTCGGGAATGGGCCAGGGGCCGGCCCTGGCCCTTCTCCTTGCCGGCCCCGCGCTGTCCTTGCCCTCGATGCTCGTCATCCGCCGCGTCCTCGGAACGAAGAAGACAGGGGCGTTCATCCTGCTCGTGGTGGTGTTGTCCACCTTGGCGGGGAAGCTCTACGGGACGGTGATCGGAGGATGAGCGGGTGCTGTGGTCCTCAGAATGAAAGCTCTACGGGAGCGTGCGCGCTGCTCGTGTGCTTCGGGGGGATGTCCAACGTTGGAACCTTGACCGGTCTGGCGGCGCTCGAGGTGGTCAAGGCGGGGCAAGGAAGGATCTTCTGCCTGGCCTCGCTCGCCAACGGGGACTCGATGGTCCAGAACCGCCTGCGCGAGGCGGAACGGGTCGTGGCCGTGGACGGTTGTCCGCTGGCCTGCGCCAGGAGGATCGCTGAGCGGGCGGGAACCCCGCCCCACGCGGCCTTGGTCCTGTCGGAGGATCTAGAGATCGAGAAGGGCCCGCCTTCGGCTCTGACCGAAGGGGACCGTGAGCGAGCGGTGACGGTGATCACCGAGGCTGTACGCGGCCTGAATCCAAGGGGGAAGTGAGACGATGGCGCAGAAGAACGATTCCGCGAACGGGAAGAAGGTACTGCTCCGGGTGGGGGTGATTGCCCTCCTCGTGCTGGCCGTGGCCGGGGCGGTCTACCTCAGACAGGGGACGCTGTCGCAGCCGGGAGCGGCTTCGGAGGCGCCGGCGGATCTGCCCGCAGCTGGGGTTGCTGAACCCGGGATCTCCCTCTCTCAGCCCGAGCTGCCGACCGTCGTGGAGGTCTCCGTCGACCCGCTGGCCGACCCAGCGACCGAGGAACCGGTGGATGAACCAGCACAAGAGATGACCGAGCCGGCTGCCGATGAACCGCTGCCGGTGCCCGAGGGACCGGTCGCGGTTCCTGAGCCCCCCAAGCCTCTTCCCAAGCTCATTGACCTTGGGGCGGACAAGTGCATCCCGTGCAAACAGATGGCCCCGATCCTCGAAGAGCTGCGGGTCCAGTATGCCGACGTGTTCGAGGTGGTGTTCATCGACGTGTGGAAGAACCCCTCGGAGGCGGATCGGTATGGGATCCGCATCATCCCCACGCAGATCTTCTACGGTGCGAACGGGAAAGAGCTGTTCCGACACACGGGCTTCTACTCCAAGGAACAGATCCTCTCCAAGTGGAAGCAGCTTGGGGTAGACGTGGGAGGTCGCTAGCTGTGGGAGGATTGTTCGCCGCGCTAAATCAAGCGGTAGAGGGGACGCCCCTCGTGGCGGTGGCCGGGTCCCTCGCGTGGGGCGTGCTGAGCGTCGTCCTCAGCCCGTGCCATCTGGCGAGCATCCCCCTGGTGGTGGGGTACATCAACCGTCAGGGACAGCCTACGGTTCGCAGGTCGCTTGCCATCTCGACCGTGTTCTCGCTGGGGATCCTTGTCACGATTGGGGTTATCGGGGCGATCACCGCCGCTGTCGGGCGGATGCTGGGGGACGTGGGGCCGTACGGGAACTACATCGTGGCCGGTGTGTTCTTCCTGGTGGGACTGTACCTGTTGGGTGTGATCCCGCTTCCGCGGAGCGGACTGGGCAACCTTGGCGGGGGATCGAAGGGGTACTGGGGGGCAGCGCTCCTGGGCCTCGTGTTTGGGGCCGCCCTCGGGCCGTGCACGTTCGCCTACATGGCCCCGATGCTCGCCGTCACGTTCGGTCTGGCCTCCCAGAACCTCTCCTACGCGGGACTGCTCCTGGGGATGTACGCCCTCGGCCACTGCGCGGTGATCGTTGTGGCGGGGACGTCGATGGGCATGGTCCAGCGTTACCTCAACTGGAACGAGAAGTCGCGGGGTACGAAGATCGTCAAGGCGGTGTGCGGGGTTCTGGTGATCCTGGCGGGCCTGTACCTGATCTACGCGGCACCGTGATCGGAGAGCTCGGTGGGGCCACGACGGGTGGCGGTGAAACTCGGTAGAGCGTGGAGGTGTAGATGCGCCGGATTGAGGTGTTTGGTATCGGGTGCCCGAAGTGCAAGGCGACGTTGCGGAACGCCGAACAGGCGGTGGCCGAGCTGGGCGTGGAGGCGGAGGTCGTGAAGGTGGATGATCTGGGGCAGATGGCGGTGCGCGGGGTGATGATGACCCCCGCGCTGGCTATCGACGGCCAGATCGTGGTTTCCGGCCATGTCGCTCCCGTGGCGGAGATCAAGAAGCACCTGGAAGCAAAGGAACGCAGCTAGACCTGCGTCGCAAGGAGGAACAGATGAAGCGGATTGGATGTCTTCTGGTGGGGCTGTTGGTCCTGGGCACGGTGGCCCTGGCCAGCCCTAAGCTGACTGCAAGTCCCGAGCTGTACGACTTCGGCGTGGCGATGGACGGGGTGGTGGTCGAGTACCACGTGACCCTCACCAACAGCGGCACGAGCACCCTCACCATCAGCAACGTGAGCTACAACTGCTCCTGTACGAGCTACTCGCTTCCCAAACGGAGCATTGCTCCCGGCGAGACGGTGGCGATGACGGTGACATTCAGGACTGCGGGCTACAGCCGCTACGCGCAGCCCGTGTCCCAGACCCTGACCATCAACTCCAACGACCCCACCCGCCCCCAGCTTCCGGTCGTGGTGCGGGGAGTGGTGCGGACCATCGGCGCGCATGAGGGAGCGCCAGCGACACTTGACGCGGAGTTCTACGTTCTCGTGGACCTGCGGCCGGCCGATGCCTACGCTCAAGGGCGCTTGCTGGGAGCCGTGAACATCCCGTTCGCGGACCTCGCGGCGCGGATGAACGAACTCCCGAAGAACCGGGTGGTCTACCTCTACGATGAGACGGGGATCCAAGCTGTTCAGGCCGGGCAAACGCTCCAACAAAACGGGTTCCTGCTCGCTCGTGCGATCAGTGGAGGGCTGGCGCGGTGGTGGCTGGTCTACGGCGATCTGTTCTTCGCTTGGGCCCCGGGCGCTGCGAGGACGCCTCCGATGGGGACTCCGTACTACGGAACGTTCAACGTCGTAGATCCAAGCCGGCTGGCCCAGAACTTCCTGTACATGGTGGATATTCGATCCTCGGAGGCGTTCGCTCAGGCGCACTTCCTGGGGGCGGTGAACGTTCAATTCACGGCACAGGACGGGATCGCGACGTGGGTCGCTTCGCTGCCGCGGGCGGTGCCGGGCACAGCGCTGGCAATCTGGATCGTGGACGAGGACGGTTCCCAGGCGACCCCGATTGCCCAGTACCTCCAGGGACAGGGGTTCACCAAGGCCCGGGCTCTGCTCGGCGGGATCGCCGCCTGGCGCGCGGCGTACGGGGACACGCTCCTCTACCCCTCTCTGTGAGGGTGTAGGTCGTGGGTTCCAAACACCCCCAGGCCCGGCGCGGGCCGGGTCTGGGTGTCTTTGAGCGGTATTTGACCCTGTGGGTCCTCCTCTGCATCGGAGTGGGGATTCTCTTGGGCAAGGCCGCACCGGATGCGGCGCGGTTCCTCGACTCGCTGGCGATCCACGTCGGCGGAGCCCCGGTGGTGTCCATTCCGATCGCGGTTGCCCTGTTCTTCATGATGTACCCGATCATGGTCAAGATCGACTTCGGCGAGGTTGTGCGGGCGGGGAAGAACACGAAACCCGTCCTCCTGACGCTCATCGTCAACTGGGGGATCAAGCCGTTCACGATGCTCGGGATCGCCACCCTGTTCCTGGGGGTTCTGTTCCGCGGATTCCTGCCGGGGGTGGAGATCGTCAAGGATGGGACCCAGGTCGAGCTGTTCCGGTCCTATATCTCGGGGGCGATCCTCCTCGGGATCGCGCCGTGTACGGCGATGGTCCTCGTGTGGGGGTTCCTCGCCCGCGGCAACCAGGGTCACACCCTGGTGATGGTGGCGATCAACTCCCTCACCATGCTCGTCCTGTACGGGCCGCTGGGGAAGTTCCTCCTCGGGATCAACCAGATGCCGGTGCCGTGGCAGGCGCTTCTCCTCTCGATCGCGATCTACGTGGCGCTCCCGCTCGTGGCGGGCTACTTCACCCGCCGATCGATGGTGAGATCGAAGGGCGAGGCGTGGTTCCGTGAGCGGTTCGTTCCCTGGCTCACGCCTGTGTCGGTGATCGCCCTCCTCCTCACCCTGGTCCTTCTGTTCACGTTCAAAGGGGAGACGATCGTTGGAAACCCGCTGACAATCCTGTGGATCGCGATTCCGCTCTTCCTTCAGACGTGGCTCATCTTCGGGATCACGTACGGGTTGGCACGGTTGCTGCGGTTCCGGTACGAGGACGCGGCGCCGTCGGCGATGATCGGCGCTTCGAACCACTTCGAGGTCGCCATCGCCACGGCGACGATGCTCTACGGCCTCTCGTCGGGAGCGGCGTTGGCGACGGTGGTCGGCGTTCTGATCGAGGTCCCGGTGATGCTGATGTTGGTCCGGGTCTGCCTGCGGACCCGAGGATGGTTCGCGCCGGGCGACCGACGGGTCCAGGAGGTGGCGTGATGCGCTGGCGTGGTCTTGTTCTTCTTCTCTTCGGTGTGGTGTCCGTGGGCGCGGCGGCCGAGGTCGAGCTCCACTACTTCTGGTCCGCGACGTGCCCGGACTGCATGGTGATGAAGGCGTACCTGGCCGGACTTCAGGACAGGTACCCTGAGCTTCGGGTCGTGGCCCACGAGGTCACGTTCAGCCCGGACAACTGGCGGCGGATGGTGACCCTTGCCAGGGAATACGGACTGGCAAAGGAGAGCGTCCCCACCGTGTTCGTGGGGAACCTCGCCGTCGTCGGAGTAGGCCTGGCCGTGGAGCTGCAGATCGAGGAGGAGATCCTCCGCTGCCGGGCCGAAGGGTGCCCGTCGCCGCTGGAGCGTCTCCCGACCAGCCTCCGCCGGGTCCTCAGCCCGCTGGAGGTCCTGCTCATCCTGGCCGTGGGCGTGGCGGTCCTCCTGCTCGTGTGGAAGTGACGATGAAGACGCGCGTTCTTTTCTTGTGTGTGCACAACTCCGCCCGGTCCCAGATGGCGGAGGGGATCCTCCGCCACCTCGCGGGGGACCGCTACGAGTCAGCCAGTGCGGGGAGCCAACCCACCTCGGTTCACCCGCTTTCCGTGGAGGTCCTCGCGGAGCGGGGCGTGGACATCTCCGGGCAGAGGTCCAAGAACGCGCGTGAGCTTCTGGGAGAGGAGTTCGATCTGGTGGTCACCCTGTGCGGGGACGATGCGCCGGGGAGCTGCCCGTTCTTCCCTGGCGGGAGGATGCACGAGCACACATCCTTCCCTGACCCAGCTTCGGCTCGGGGAAGCGAGGAGGAACAGCGGGAGGCATTCCGTCGGGTTCGGGATACGTTGTGGATCTGGATTGGGGAGAGGTTCGTCGAAGGGGGCGAGCGGCATGAGGGCTAGGCGCGTGGTGCTGGGAATCCTGGCGGGGCTTGTGATTGGAGGTTGGGTCGCGGGCGCACAGGAGATGGAGCTTCTGTTCTTCTACGAGGGAGGGTGTGCGCACTGCAAACAGGTCGAGACGTTCCTGGGAACGCTGGTCCAGGGAGGGCTCGCGTTCCAGATCCAGCGCTACGGGATCCACACCTCGGACGGGTGGAACCTCCTGAGGAGGCTCATCGCTGCGTATGGTGCCGAGCTTGGCCCGGTGCCGATGGTGTTCGTGGGCGACGTGGCCTTGGTGGGGAACACGTTCTACGGCCTCGGCCCGGAGCCCGTCACGCGGTCCGGGATCGGCCAGGAGCTGACTTTGGAAGAGGAGATCCGCCGGGCGCTGGCCGCGGGTGCGCCCTCGCCCCTCACCAAACTCCCTCCCATCGCTACGGAGGCGGTGCTCTTCACCCGGGCCGAGGGATGTCCGGACTGCATGGAGATGGAGGCGTTGGTGATGCGGTGGAGCGAGCAATTCCCCTCTCTCGGGATCCGCCGCTTGGAGATGTCGACCGGAGATGCCGCCTCGACCTTCGACAAGCTGAAGCGCCTGTACGGGGCGCACGGCGATGCGCCGGGGTTCTTCGTCGGCGACCTGGCCGTGGTGGGTGGGCAGGTG
>JAGUVP010000259.1 GCA_020062805.1 Candidatus Bipolaricaulis sp. | reverse complement strand
GGGGCGGGTGCTCATCCCCGTCGCCGAGGCCGGGGTGGAGGTCGTAGGGCTGGACCGGTCCCCATCCATGCTCGCCGTGGCGCGGGGGAAGGTGGGCAAGCTCTCCCCTGAGACCCAGAAGCGCATTCAGTTCGTCCAGGGCGACATGCGCGACTTCGACTTGGGCCGGAAATTCACCCTCGCCATGATCCCGTACCGGGCATTCCTCCACCTGCTCACGGTCGAGGACCAGCGCCGGGCGCTGCGCTGCATTCGAGAGCACCTCGTGGACGGTGGGGTGCTCGTCTTGAACAACTTCGACCCCCGGCTGGAGACGATCGTTGCCCACCGCGCATCGTTGGGCTCTGCGCTGAAGCTCGACAGCGAGTTCGTCCACCCCGAAACCGGACGCCGCGTTCTGGTGTGGGACACGCGGGAGTACGACGTCGGGGAGCAGATCATCCGCCAGTACTTCGTGTTCGAGGAGCTGGACGGGGACGGGCACGTGGTCGCCAAGAGGTTCAACCCGCTCGTCCTCCGGTACCTGTTCCGCTATGAGATGCAGCACCTGCTGGAGCTGGCGGGGTTCAGGATCGAAGCCCTGTACGGCGATTTCGACCGCGGCCCGTTCCGCCCCGGCGGCGAGCAGGTGTGGGTGGCCTCGCGAGCCTGATTCCTCTGGGTTTCCCTCTCCCCGCCGCGGGAGAAGGTGGGGAGAGGGGGACGAAGAGCGGTTAGGCGGTTAGCCCGTTTGAGGTTCTCGTCACCCTCCCCCTCTCCCGTCGAAGGGAGGCGGAGAGAAAGAGCAAGGTCTTCTCTGCGCGCTCGGCGTTCTCTGCCGGTGAGCCGGGTTCCCAATGCCCGACCCGTGCCCATTTGAGACGGCCGTCGCAGACGAGCTGCGACGCTACACAGTCGTCGTGCTCGGTTGTAGCGTCGGGGCTTGTCCCCGACGGGCCTTCCCGCCCAGGTAGCGTCGGGCTTCATGCCCGACGGCAGTGTGGTGCGATCGGCGGCCCTACTTCACCTTG
The DNA here is from genome assembly GCA_020062805.1 of Candidatus Bipolaricaulis sp. Classification (GTDB taxonomy): domain Bacteria; phylum Bipolaricaulota; class Bipolaricaulia; order Bipolaricaulales; family Bipolaricaulaceae; genus Bipolaricaulis. The sequence goes on along the minus strand of JAGUVP010000259.1, from coordinate 6,125 downwards.
CCCACCGGGGCGAGGTAGATCGTGAACTCGTCCTCCGCATCCAACCCGAGAAGGGCGTCCATCTTCTCCTGGTGGTAGGCGCCGATTCCGCACGTCCCGGCACCGATTGCTTCGCAGGCGAGGTACAGGTTCTGGCACATGTGCCCGGCGTCGATGGCGATCACCTTGTGAGAGAAGGTGCTGTACCGCCACTCCGTGCGGTACGGGATGACCGTCCACGCGAACACGGCCGCCGCCTGGCCGACGAACTCCTGGCCCAAGCACCCCTCGGTAACCTTGGACGGGAACTCTGAGTCCGTTCGCAGCAGGACGAGCGCGTGGTCCAGGGGAAGATAGCGGTACAAGCCGGGTTCGAGGCCCGTGACCCGGTTCACCACCAGGTACGTTTCGAACGGGTGCCGGGCCCCGCCCGAGGGCACGGTGCGCAAGCTGGCCACCCCATCGCGGACCACGCGCTGCACGCCCTGCGTAGCCCACAGGAGGAACGTGAACTCCTCCAGGCTCAACGGATCGCCGGTGAACCGGCGGTGGCTGCGGCGGGAGGCGATGGCGTCGAACACCGAGACCGGGTTCACCTGGAGGGTCTTCGGGTCGGGCAGCTTCACCAGGGACACACCCTCCGGCGCGGGTTTCTGCAGCGGTGGGTGGGGGAGCCCCTTCTTCTGATCCGTCTCGATCTCCTGGGCCCGCGCCCAGGACGTGGCCTTCAAGAGTCGCCGACCGGTTTCAATGGACTCCATCGCGCCCTCCTCATGATGCCGAGATACCCAAGCTTACCCCGTCCGGGGGGGTGCCTGTCGCTCAGGTCTGTCAAGTCCACCGTAAACTGCGCCTGAATGGCGATCTACACGCCCCCTATCGGCGTGAGGTGTACACTGCTGGCACTAGCGCCGTTCGCGTGCGTGCTTAACATCGCTCTGCTTGTGCTGCTCCACTTCGCCTCCCTCGCTACCCCGAACACAACGCTCTGTCTACTGCCCATCCTCCATCCCCGGCGCGCACCACAGCGCGCGGGATAAGGGGGTGAGATCAGGCGGATCTGAGGAATCGCGAGGTGCGTCGATCCCGGTCCCACGGGTGATGGGATCACGTCAGGAAAGGGACGGTGTCCAGCAAGGAAGGTCGTTCGAAGGTGGAGCTGGATTGAATCCAGGAGGTGAGCGGCATGAGAGGGAAGTGGAGTTGGGGTGTGGTATGCCTGGCGTTGTGCTTGGCGCTGGGTCTGGCGGCCTGGGCACAAGAGGCCGGGGAAGGACGCGGAGGTCCCCTTGTGGATCTCGGACCGTCGGCGCAAGCGGTGACGGACTCGCAGGGGTGGTTCTTCGCGGAACTCGTGGACCCGTTTCCTTTGGGCGTAAGGGGACAGCTTGGCGGGCCGCGAGGGGATCCGTTGGTGGGATTCGAGGTTACGGTCGTCCTCGAACCCCGGGCTGGCATCCCGCAGATCCTCGGGATCGGAAACGTCGCAGCGCTCTGGCTCGTCGTCACTGGATACGACCCGGCGCGGATCGCCGGCTTCACGATCGTCACGGGGCCGCGGCTCGTGCTGGAGATCGGATCCGTGGCTCTCGCGCCGTCGCCGGCCTGCGCCACGGGTGCTTACGAGTTTCAGCTGACCAAGGACGAGGAGGACCGCGTCGCCTTCCGGTATCGGTACTGCGACGGAGGCACGTGGGGCAGTTGGGTGCTGTCCGCCCGTTGGGCAACGAAGCACGCCTCTCCTCCCGAGAAGGCGGACAAGCTGTGCACGTGGATCGTTGTGACCTCGGTTGAGGCCGGGAGGATGAGCTACACGTTCTACCATAGCGATGGAGAGAAGTGGGACAACCGAGGGACGGTCGTGATCCAGGTCGTAACGCACACGTCGTCCCCGTGCATCCCCTGCAGCTACGTCCACGTCGAGCCGATGGATTGGTTGCACATCACGTACCACTGCGACACGACCGGAAAGTGGGTGGAGATCGGACGGTGGGAGACACCGGCACCCGAGCCGGAGCCTGGTCCCCCGGTCATCATCATCCCCTGAGAACGGGGAACGTTTGAGGATACGGAGGACGGACGACCTGAGCCCGAGAGGGTTTTCGTTCCGGTGGTGGGTGCGCGAACGGACGCCTCAGCGGGTGCGGACTCGGTAGCACTGACGCGGCGGGGTGGCTATGACATAGAGAAGCCGCTTCTACGCCGTCAGCTCCGCCCTCCGGTATCTCGACCAGAGGTCGAGTGCGAGATCGGTCGCCGAGGCCTTCACCCCGTACCGTCCGAAGAACTTGACGACGTTCTCGATGTCCCTCCGCAGGACGCTCAGCGCCTCGTCGTTCCACCGTGCATGCACCATCTGCGGCAGGTCGATGATCACCAGACGATCCCGCCACAGAAGCATGTTGTACGGCGACAGGTCGCCGTGAACACGGTCCTTCGCCAAGAACAGGGCTATGTTCCGCATCGCCTGGTCGAACAGCCGCCGCGCCTCCGCAGGTGTCGGCTCCGTCCCGACGAGCATCGGCGCCGGGCGCGTTGCGTCGCCGATGTAGTCCATCAGGATGCCCCCACTGCAGTGGTGGAGAGGTCGAGGAACGTCGGCTCCTGCATGGTGGAGCACTTTGAGGTTCGCGTACTCCTGACCGACCCAGTCGCTGAAGACGAGCTGGCGGCCGAAACGCCCCTTCGCCTTGATCGCGCGCTCCGCGCGTGGATCCGGCCTGTACATGCGGCGACGCCCGTCTGCATAGAGGTTGCGCGTCCGGTAGTGTGCCGGGATCTGTAGGGAGTAGATCTTCGCCGCCAGCAGCCCTCCGCCCATCGCTGGGAGAGCGCGACAGCAGTAGACCGTTGCCTCCTTTCCGCTCTTGACCCGATACACGACGTCCGTGATGTAGCCCTCATCGGCGAATGCCTGGAGGGGATCAGGGGAGCTCCCTGAAGCCCCCTCAGGAGCGTCCCCGAAGTCCGTCTCATCCCATTGTTTCTTTGCAGCTCTCTTGGTAATGGCTTCCTCCCTCGCGTTTGACCCAGCACGGGTTCCGGTTCCGGAACGGCCGCCCCCGGGGAACGCAAGGGAGAGTGATCGAGTCCTGAGCGAGCTGGAAGTTGAGCCGGAGAAGTCCTAGAGCGCTCGACAGGAGGCGGCGAAGGCGCAGTTCGCGTTTGGATATCTCATCGTCTTCGCACCTCCTTCTGGGACTTGGCGATCGCGGATCGCCTGAAGATGGCCGCAGTGTACCAACACCAGAGATGAGCTACAAGCGCAGCCGCGGCGCTGACTCCCATTGCCGCGAAGTGAGTTCCGTCCCTATGCCACGCTCGCCGGGAGCGGGGATGCACCGCGGAGCAGCTTCCCGGACTGGCGTCACCCGGGGCTGACACTTCCAGGCATGCCTGTCGAATGGAGGCCTGCTGCACGGGGACGAAGCAAGCAGTGGGTTCATAAAGCGGATGCGCGCCGCCTGACCCTCTCCAGGAGCTGGTACCCTGGGAAGAGTGCGCAATCTCCTGCCCTCAACCGTTTGATGCACTATCCTCTAAGTTATGAACGTGTCCAGATTCTAGCCTCTCTGAGGGGAAGGATGTTTGGGACGAGGAAGGCTCGATTTGCTCTGTCACCTGAGAGTATGGTAGAGTAGCCACGATGACAGATGTAACGGCGGCTGATATGGCTCTGTCTTTGGTTCAGTTCGCGTTTGCTGTGGCATCTATCGTGGGTCTGTCGAACGCCATGTCGGCAGTCGTCAACAACGTGTGGCGGCCCCAGCGTTTTCTGTGGTGCCTAACGGGAGTGGGGTTCGTCTTGTTTGGCACTTTGCCTGAGTGGCCGCGCGAGACGCCGTTTCTCCCATCTGGGGAGGTCGCTCAAGCCCACGCTTGGTTCACCCTGATCAACTTCACCATTGCGGCATGCATAGTCGTGTCCGTCTACCTGATCGCTGTCCATTGGCAGGTCCTGCGCTCTGCATGGCCTAGAACGGCCAAGCGATCTGGAGTGAAGGCAATTCTTGACTTTTCGCGGCTCATGCCCGTCGCGATCATCATTTCGTATGTGATACTTCTCATCATCACGCTATCAATGCAGCGCGTGTGGGCGTTGAACCGCGATCCTCTGGTGATTTGGCTGGTTGTGCTTCTCGCCACACTCGCTTTGTTTGTGGGCCCCTTGCGCATGCGCCAGGCTGTAGGTGCTTTGGCAGCGGGGGTGACCCTCTGTCTGGTTGGATTCAACCTTTGGGAGCTCTGCAAGTCTGAAGCAGGCGTGCTGTCCTGGGCCCTGCGGACGGGCGTGCTGCCCGGGATGTACCTCGCCATTGTGGGCGCCCTGTTACTTGGCTTTGCCAGTCTTGCAGGTGGGGGATACCTTCCCAGAAGCAAGTCAGCCAAGCCAAGAAGATAGAGTATGCAAGGGCGACCAGACGGCTGCATTCTGAGATGTTGTACCCAACTGGCTTGACCACGGCAGGCGGTATGGGTGGGAAGGCCGGACCTATCCGCAACGCTTGAGTCCTCTTTCGCATAGCGGATCAGGCAGGGGCTGACTTCGGTAGGATTCCTCTTGGGAACCGATGAAGCATTGTGGCTGAGTTAGCCACCTAGCTTGGCTCTGTTGCGGTTTTCCTCTGGGGTGAAAGCGGTTCGCTAACAGGGTGATAGCTTGCGAGATCGCGGGAGGACTCCAGAACGCCGGGCGATGCAAGGCGCATCTGTTGAACGATGACGCCTCGATCCGCACAATGGCCCTTCGGCTGTGTTTCGAGCCTCAACTCGCCTTATGGAAGGAGATTGCCGTGGAAGAGAACCCGATACTGAGAGCACTTCTGGATCGGAAGTCCGTCCGCCGGTACAAGCCGGAGATGCCGCCCGCCGAGGTGGTCGAGGCCGTGGTGCGCGCTGGGCAGCAGGCCCCGTTCGCCGCTCAGATGGGAAGCATGCTGCTGTCCCGTGACGGGGAGAAACACCCCTTTAGGGCGCCTCTCCTGTTTACCGTGCTCGTCGACGTACACCGCTTGGAGAGGGTCCTCGCCGCCCGGGGGTGGACGAGGAAGACATGCGATCTGGCGATCCTCCTGTTCGGGATCCAGGACGCGGCGTACATGGCGGAGAACATGGTGATCGCCGCGGAGGCGCTCGGGCTGGGGAGCTGCTTCTTAGGGATGGCCCCGTTCCGAGCCGCGGATCTCAAGACGGAGTACGGCCTTCCGGACCGGGTGTTCCCCCTGGTGCAGCTCACCATGGGCTACCCGGCCGAGGATTCACCCCCGCGACCCCGCTATCCGCTCCCGTTCGCCCTGTACGAGGGACGGTACCCCGAGGACGACGGGGAGGCGCTGGCGGAGGCGATGGCGACGATGGATCAGGGCTATCTCGCCCAGGATTACTACCGCAAGGCGGGGTACATGGTGAAGCTGGAGGGGGAGAGGAAGGAAGCCCACACCTTCGCCACCTACGGCTGGACCGAACACATGGGGCGGAAGTGGGGGCAGTGGCTGAGCGACCCGGAGGCCGTCCTCGCTCAGCTGCGGGCGTGCGGGTTCGACCTGACGGACGGAGGGGGCTAGCGCTCAGCGTGCACACGCGAGACTCTGTGGGCACCATCAGGAGTTCTTCGGCGTGCGCTGCGCTAACGTGTGAGCCACTGTCTTCGGCGTCGGGGGACCGGAGATGGTCAGGCTATATTCCGTGCATACGCCTGGGCAGCCCCAGGTGAGCCTTCCCGTAAGCACTGCAACCCGTCAGCCGCGGAGGCTGCTTCGGGCAAGGGCCAGCAGTCCTTTCTCCTCGCCGGGGATGCGTTCGGCGAGGCGGGCGCCGGCGACCACGGCCATCCAGGCATCGAGTTCCCCGCGATCACAGGGCGTCGCGGCGAGGTAGCGGCGCAGGTAGGCGCGGTGGAAGGCGCGCCGGATGAACTCGACCACCCGACGGCCCGGCATGTCCCGTGGCATCTCCGCCGCCCGGAAGAGAACCGTGGTCCGCGCGACGTCGGCGAGGGGGTTCCCCCGCGCAGCGTCCATCCAGTCGAGGACCATCGGCCCACGCTCGGTGAGGTAGACGTTCCCGGGGTGGAAGTCGCCGTGGCACACGGCGTCGCCCCCGGGTAGGCGACCGATGAGGGCGAGAAGAGAGGCGCGCTCCGCCTC
>JAGUVP010000319.1 GCA_020062805.1 Candidatus Bipolaricaulis sp. | reverse complement strand
CGCTCTTCCCGCAGTTATCGGTGACCGTAACGGAGACCATTTGTGTTCCCGGAGACTGGAACGTCGCCGTGGCCATCTGACCCTGCCCCATCGCCCCCATCCACACGTACGTGTACTGGCCGCCGCCGCCCGTCGCCTGGGCCATGAACGTGACAGTCTCGCCGACCTTCGCCGATGCGGTGGATGGCATGAGGGTGACCGTGGGGTCTCCGCTGAACAGACAGCACCCTGTGAGAAGCCCTGCCCCCACCAACACGCCGAACGCTGCTACGATTCGCTTCCCGCCCATCCGCTCCTCCTTCTCTCTCTTTCAGATCTACTTTCTCGGCACCTGCGCCCCTGCCGAATTGGCGCACAGCGCCCGTGAACTTCGTGCAGGCAGTATAGCCATCTCCGCCGGCAGGGGGAAGGGGACACCTGCTCGCCCGTCTCACCAGGATGACGGCGGGCCCACGGCCCGCCGTCATCAAACGTCCAGTGCTTCTACCCCCTTGTCACTGGGGCAACTGCCGCGTCACGCTCCACGTGCCCGTGAGAACGGTCCCCACGGTCACTGTGCCGTCTAGCTCGTCGGCCGCCGGATCGTACGTGCCCGTAAGGACGATCGGTCCCGATCCGGGAATCGCATACTGGAAGGTGAACTGATGCCCCGTATACGAGCCGGTCCCCGGCGAGCTTATCCCATCCACGATGGCGGTCCCGGTCAACGTTGTCCCGCTGTGAGACAGCACGAGCTGCAACTGGTACGAGCGTCCGCCCATGAGCTTCGCGCCCACCCAGGTTCCCGTGAGGTTCACGCCGGCGACGCTGACGATCACGCTCCGCGTGGCGGTCTTCCCGCAGCTGTCCGTGACCGTGACGGCCACCTCGTGATCGCCTTCCGACGCGAAGATGTGCGTGACCTCGGCACCCACCCCGCCGAAGTTCCACGCGTACGTGTACGGGCCTGTCCCACCTGTGGCGTGGGCGAGGAACACCACGGTCTGCCCGGCTACCACGGGCTCAGGGCCGTACGTGAACGTGAGCGAGGGGATTCCGCTCAACAGACAACACCCCGCGAGGAACCCCGCTCCCACCAGAACGCCGATCGCTGCTACGACCTTCTTCCCACCCATCCAGTCCTCCTTCTCCACGAACACAGTGTCCAACGCTCCTTAGGTCGCTGCGTACCGACCAGGCACGTCGCCCGAACTTCGCTCTCGACCAGTATAGCAACCTCCGTCAGCCGAGTAAGGGGTCTCCATTACGTTCGATCCACATCGAGGAGGTACACTTACCCCCCGGTGAGCCAGCCAATGGATCCCCGGGAGGTCTCGCGGCGGGAGTACGAGCGGCGCATCGGTCGTGTGCTCGACTACATCCGCGACCACCTCGACGAGGACCTGTCCCTGCGCGCCCTGGCGCGGGTGGCCAACTTCTCGCCGTACCACTTCCATCGGGTGTTCCGGGCGATGGTGGGTGAACCGGTGGGGACGTTCGTCCGCAGGCTGCGCATTCTCACCGCGGCCCACCATCTTGCGGCGGACGGGACGCGGCCGATCACATCCATTGCCCGGGAGTGCGGGTTCTCCTCGTCGTCCGCGTTCGCCCGCGAGTTCCGAAACCACGTTGGGGTGAGCGCGTCGGCGTACCGAAAGGCATCCACCGGGCGGGAGAGCAAGGACCGGCAACTCGAACGCAAGATCGGTGAAGACGCGGACCTCCTTCCCTCCTACACTGATGCCATGACCAGCCAAGGAAAGGCACAGGACATCAAGATGGCGGTGGAAGTGAAGGATCTTCCAGAGCTGCACGTGGCGTACATCCGCCACGTGGGACCGTACAACACGATCGGGAAGGCGTTCGGAAAGCTGATGGGTTGGGCCGGACCGCGCGGACTTCTCCGGTTCCCGGAGACGAAGGTTCTCGCCGTGTACCACGACAACCCGGACGTCGTCGAGGAAGCCAAGCTCACCTCGAGCGCCTGCATCACCGTCCCCAAGGCGACGCCGGTTGCGGGAGGGGCCGAGACGATGACCATCCCCGGCGGGCTGTTTGCGGTGGCCCACGTGGAGATCGCGTCGGACCAGTTCGGAGCGGCGTGGAACGCGCTCATGCAATGGCTGTCCACGAGCGGGTACCAGCCCGACGATCGGATGTGCTACGAAGTCTACCTGAACGACCACGAGGCGCACCCGGAGAAGAAGTTCATCCTCGACATCTGCGAGCCGATCCGCCGGTTGTAGTTATCATCCGCTGGTGAGAGTAGAGGCCGATGTCCAAAGCGACGCGGCCAGATGAGGGAAGTGGTCCGGGCCTGCCGGCAGCTTGCAGCCGGCAGGCCTTCCCCGTCGAGCATGCGATGCGCGATCATCGACTGCATCTGGTAGTGCCAAACGCTATATCGATCGCGCATGTACTTGTTCTAATCCACGCCCCCGCGTGGGGGGCGACTGGGGCCGCTGGCTATCGGCCCCTACGTGGACGTGTTTCAATCCACGCCCCCGCGTGGGGGGCGACTCGGTTCCGCCGGCGCTTCCGGCTGTTTCACTTGTTTCAATCCACGCCCCCGCGTGGGGGGCGACCCGATGGATGCGGCTGTGCTCTCAATCCTCAGTACAGTTTCAATCCACGCCCCCGCGTGGGGGGCGACAAGCATGAAGTGGCAACCGAAGGAGGATGAAGTGTTTCAATCCACGCCCCCGCGTGGGGGGCGACCCGCTTATAGGGTTGTGCCTTTCCCCCTATTCAGTTTCAATCCACGCCCCCGCGTGGGGGGCGACTCGCGTCGAACGCAACGATGGTGGCGTTGGACCGGTTTCAATCCACGCCCCCGCGTGGGGGGCGACT